>CAZEIY010000016.1:18256-21268 GCA_964512375.1 uncultured Rickettsiales bacterium
GAGGTACCCGGTGTCGCGCGCTTCCGCGTGAACCTCTTCATGCAGGTCCGCGGCTACGCTGCAGTCTTTCGTATCATTCCGACTCGCCTGATGAGCTTTGCCCAACTCGGACTGCCCAAGCAGGTCGAGCGACTATGCTACATGCGTCGCGGACTCATCCTCGTGACCGGTCCCACCGGCTCTGGAAAATCGACAACCCTCTCTTCGATCATCGACAAGATGAACGCAGAGCAGGAACTCCACATCATCACTATCGAGGACCCCGTCGAGTTCGTGCACCCCAACAAGAAGTCCATCGTCAGCCAGCGCGAAGTCCACACTCACGCCACCAGCTTCGCAGCGGCTGTTCAAGCTGCCGTTCGTGAGGACCCGGATGTGGTGCTGGTCGGCGAGATGCGCGACCTCGAGACGATTCGCACGGCTCTCAATGCTGCCGAATCAGGCTTCACGGTGTTCGGGACTCTGCACACCAACAACGCCGCCAAGGCAGTGGACCGCATCATCAATGTCTTTCCCGAAGACGAGCAGGAGGGTGTGCGCGGCTCTCTTGCTGAGAGCCTCAAGGGAGTCGTCGCTCAGCAGTTACTCAAACGCAAAGAAGGTGGACGAGTCGCTGCCCTTGAGATCCTGTTTGCGACTTCGGGTCTCTCCAGCATGATCCGTGATGGAAAGACCACTCAGATCACTTCCAGCATCCAGATGGGGAAGAGCATGGGCATGCAGGCCATGGACGATGCGCTCTGGAAGCTCATCGAAGAAGACCTGGTGACGCCGGAGTCAGCCTACGAGAAGGTCGTTGACAAGGGAGCGTTCCGAGACCGGTTGCAAGACGCTGGCATCACGATTACGGACTAAGACCTCGGGTCTTATTCCACCGCGAGTGCCCTGGCCCACTGATCAGCAGAGACACCGCCTTGTCGCACAAAGCTGCGGAGCCCAGCCGACAGATCCTCCTCGTGTTCGCTCAGCAGATCCCGACAGAGACGATGTGTGAGGAGCACAAGACGCTCCGCACAGTCCTCGGCTGAAGCGCTTGCGAGACCACCGAGGTCTGCGAGACGCAAGCAGGGTTCTCTACCCGAGGTCAGGAGGAAGCGATGCCGCCGAGCATCGGGCAGTATCAACCCACTCCGATGCAGTCCAGCGAGCGCGGCCACTCCCTGCCGCGCAAGATGTAACGCCTGAGGAAGAGGGCGGGAGCTATCGTCGAGTGACCGCTCTGACCGGTCATCGCTCGCCGAGAGCACCACAAAGGGTTCTCCACCATCCCCCTTGTCGTGAGCGAGCACAGTGGCAAGCCCGCCCAGGACCAGGGACTTCGATAGGCTCTCCTCTTCAGCAAATCGTTTCCGATCGGACGGCACCCCGCGGCGCAGCCACACCCTGCACTGGTGATCCAACCAGAAACCCTTGACGAGGGAAGCGCCCTGTCCTCGCTCGCCTCCCCTGCCACCACGGTCGCGTTGCTTCTTGTCACCGGGCCAGCCGAGGGCGACCCGGCCAATGCGCGGTCCCTCAAGGGCTGCCAGGAGATCAGCAGCCTCGCGGCAAGCCGGTTGTGCGCTCCGAAGCTGGCGCAACTGCCAGCGTGCGCGCACGTCGATGTGCTGGCGCAGGAGTTCGCGTGCTCTGAGCAGAGAAAACTCACGGTACTCGTCACCAGAATGGGGCAATGAGTCAAGAAGCGCAGCGACCGCTCGCTCCGCCTCATCAACCTCACCCATCAGCTCGACGGCCACTCGCAGCAGGCGAGCGCGGATTGCCTCGGGATAGGCGACCAGCTGCTCCTCTGGAGCGGCGATCAAGAGGAGCACTCCCTGGCGAAGAGCCTCATCCCTTCCGGCAACGGCACGACCATCAATGATCACCTCGTAGGCAGCTGATAGGGACTCGAACGTAGGCGCAAGATCTGCCGATATGCTGCCGAGAGCATCACTGAATGCATCGCGAAAACTGTGCGAGTGCAGCAGCCCAAAGAGCACCTGCGCCCGCTCGTAAGGATCCGTGAAGATCGACGCGATCAGCTCGAGCACCCGCCGCATCCGCGCCTCACCAATCGCAGCGAAGTCCAGACGAACGACAGCCTTCGAGAAGGCGCCGGCAGCGGCCTTGCGGCTGGTCGCATCACTGAGCGACTCGAGGTACAGCAGCAGGACCCCTGGATCCGTAGAGAACCGAACGACACCACTAAGAATGCGGCTCCGGGTCGGGGGATCGGAGAGACGGGCTGCTGCCCGACTGATCGAAGCGTGATCGACCTTGCCCAGGAGATGCACACACAGTCCGCGATGCTCGGGCTCACGAACGCCGTTGAGAAGCAGGTCTTCTGCAGCGTTCACCCTGAGCCCCAGGAGCTTGCGGTGCTCGCGGAGAAAGCGCAGGTGGCGCTTCATCTCAACTACTTCCGCAGCACTGAGAGGTTGATCTGCCGGCAGGTTCGGGTCGAGAATCCGTGGGGCGAGGCTCTCCTCGATGCGTGCGGGCGCACTACTGCCAGACCGTCGCCCACGACGACGACGGCGACGGCGGCGCGAACGGTTGGGCGAACCCTCACTTCCTGGGGGTGCTGGCGCTGGGCTGTGATGCCGTTCCATGGGCGGGAAGTGTATCATCGGCTGGAAAGGTGGCTAGGAAGCAATGGATACAGAGAAGATGATTGAGTTGTGCAAAGCGCACACGATGTACACCTGGGCACGCGGAGATGCCGTAGCTCCATTGCCCGTCGAGCGCGCAGAAGGCGTCTATTTCTGGACTCCGGATGGCAAGCGCTTTCTGGACTTCAACAGCCAGTTGATGTGCGTGAACATCGGCCACAGCCATCCGCGTGTGCTCGAAGCCATGAAACAGGCTCTGAGCGAACAACTACTCTATGTCTTTCCCGCCACCGCCACGCGGCCTCGTGCACTGCTCGGCGAGCGTCTGGCGCGCATCATGCCGGGTGACATCAACACCTTCTTCTTCACCCTGGGTGGTGCCGAAGCAAACGAGAACGCAATCCGTGCCGCACGCCTG
>CAZEIY010000016.1:21278-23598 GCA_964512375.1 uncultured Rickettsiales bacterium
CAGGCAGAAGATCCTCGCTCGGTATCGCAGCTACCACGGCGCAACCAACCTGTGCATGCAGCTCACCGGCGACCCCCGGCGGTGGGCCAACGAGCCCGGAACACCGGGCATCGTGCATGTGATGGACCCCAAGCCGTACAACTACTCGTTTGGAGAGACGGAAGCGGAGCAGTGCGAGCAGAACCTGCGCTATCTCGAAGAAGTGATCCAATACGAAGGAGCGCAGAACATCGCAGCGATGATCATCGAGCCGGTCACCGGCACCAACGGCATCCTGCCCCCCCCCGCCGGCTACCTCCGCGGACTCCGCGATCTCCTCGACCGCAACGGCATCCTGCTGATCTGCGACGAGGTCATGGCTGGCTTCGGACGCACAGGCAAGATGTTCGCCTTCGAGCATGGAGACATCCTCCCAGACATCGTCACCATGGCGAAAGGACTGACCTGTGGCTACATCCCTCTGGGAGCCGTCGGCCTTCGCGATCCCATCGCCCGTCACTTCCAGGAGAACGTGTTCTGGGGCGGTCTCACCTATAACTCCCACTCGCTGGCCTGTTCCACTGCTCTAGCAGTGCTCGATGTCCTCGAGGACGAAGGACTCGTGCAGCGGGCTGCCGAGATGCAGAGCCTCATGCGTGGCCACATGGATGCCCTCGCAGCGAAACATCCGAGCTTCAAGGAAGGGCGGTGCATTGGGCTGTTCGGAATGATCGATCTACAACGCAACAGCTCGGGCGACCCCGCGGCGCCCTACAACGGTAGTTCCGAGGCCATGGGCGAGCTTGGGCGCTTCTTCCGCGAACAGGGCCTGTTCACATTTGTCCGCTGGGGACACGTCATGTGCAACCCGCCGTTGACCATCACTGAAGAGCAGCTGGCCGCAGGCTTCGACATCATCGACCGGGGTCTGTCACTGGTCGACAAGCACTTCGAGGGCTGAACGCCCTCAGTCGGCGTCAATAGCAGGCACTACAGCGACCACCGGCTCTGTGTAGTCGACCTTTACTGCTCGCACCTCGACCTCTTTGAGGTGTTCGAGTACGTGCCGGTGATGCGGATGCTCCTGGTATACGTGCATCGCCTCTTTCGAGTCGAAGCGGGTAATGAGAAGAATGTGCGCAGAGCGCGCAGATGGACTGTCATCCACACCGACTTCGAGGTAGCGAATCTGAGGGATGCGCCCCTCCATCCCTGCAAGCGTACGGACGGTGGCCGGGATATCCTCAAGATCGGGGAGCGTGAACATTACAACGTGGGTGTACATGGCAACCTCAGTGTCGATGCAGCGTGCGCCCGGACTTTGGGCGAGACAACATAACAAGTTGTCCACCCACCGTGGACCGACTGAAGAAATGAACCGTCCAAGATCTGCCAGAGCGTAGAGCGGTGCGCTCGCTCTACTCAGTCATTCAGCAGTTTCAATGCTACGAGAGCAAGTCTCTCACCAATGAGACGATGCCCCAGACGGGTTGGATGACAGGTGTCGTAAAAGAACTGGTTACCCGCTCCTTGTCGCAGAGGCTGCAGCGCTGACCCCTGAGCATCGGCCGTTTGTTGCGCTTCCGACTCGCCCGTTGCGATGCCAGCGTGGAAGCGCAGCGCCTGAGGGATGTCGACGACTGGGACGCCTGTTCTGGCCCCAACCTTTCGCGCTACTCGCCTCAATGCTTGCTGGAAACAGCCCGAATGAAAGCTCGGGTCGCGCTCATCGGTCAGACCACACATGTCATCATTCTGAGCCTGGAGAGCAAGGATCGTTGGTATTCCCTGAGCGGTTGCGCTCAGAACAATCCTCTCCATATTGACCCGCAAGTTCAGCTCAGAGAGCTCTCGAAGCAGCCTCGACTCCGTCTCATCGAGACCCTCATTGTCGAGCCAAGCGCCGCCGGGAACCACTCGGCCCATGGCCCGTTCAGGGAGGAACTCCGCGAGGAGTCGCACCAGGCGGATTCGATCGAGTACGAAACGTAGCGCCACCGATGCGGGGCTCCAGGCCCGGAACTCAGCAAGCCGCATCAAGTCAGCCATGTCGTTGTTGCCGAAGTACATGATCAACAGATCGGGCGAGAGAACGTAGCTCTGCCTCGCGTAGTGGACGATCTCGTCACTGAGCGCTCCACCAACGCCCGCATTAATCACCTCGATGCGCTTTTCGGGGCTCGCCTCGTTAAAGCTGTCCTCAAGCACCGCAGAGAACGACTCCTCGTACAGATAGTGAGTCCCGTGCACCGACGACTCGCCCAGGGTTACTACCCTGTACACATCTGCAGCCTTCTCTCGCGAGAACACCAACTGCCTGCTGTTGCCTTCGAGATTGACG
>CAZEIY010000017.1:0-9699 GCA_964512375.1 uncultured Rickettsiales bacterium
AATAGCGGTCCTCTCGTCCGATGCAAGAACCTCGACCACCGCTACCATTGCACGTCGAACAGGGGCCTGGCCGCCTGGTCATTCGCTGGCCCTGGCGCAAGGAAGAGTCCGGCACGTGGCTGGTCGCTGCGCTGAGCGTACTGACCGTCATGAGTGGCTTGATCGCCTTTGAGCTCCCCCCCCTACTGCCCTTCGACGGCGAGGCGATGCGCCCAGCAGGCATCATGCTGCTGTCCGTCTTCGGCTATTGCGCCTTTGCCTGTCTGCTCAATGAGACCGAGATCTCCGTTCGAGCCGGCATGATCGAGGTGGTGCATCGTCCCCTGCCCTGGTGGCCCAGACGCCTGGTGCCTGTGAGCGAGATCACCCAACTGTTCTGCCGAGAGAATCTGGAACACAGTGAGCACGGCAACCTCATCAGCGAGAGCTACAGCGTCCACATCGAACTTCGCAGCGGCCGCAAGCAGCGTCTGTGCGGCAAGCTCTGGCAAGCAGAGCAGGCGCGCTGGCTGGAGGAAGCCATCGAAGAGGCCCTGGGAATCGAAGACAAGCCCGTAGCGGGCGAGGCCTTCAAGATGCGCCTCCCCTCGAAGTACGCGCAGGGTCCTGACAAAGCAGAGTAGACATCGAGCAGTCGATCGGTACTCTGCCCCATCCTCATTCGCCCCCGGAGAATTGACCATGAGCCTGTTCCGCACTCTCTTTGCCTGCCTGTTGATCATGATGCTGGCCCTTGCCGGCTGTGGCGAAGGGCCGGGCGATGACGACGACGATGACTCCACTGCGAGTGATGACGATGACTCCACTGTGAGTGATGACGATGACTCCACTGTGAGTGATGACGATGACTCCACTGTGAGTGATGACGATGACTCGGCCAGCGGCGATGATGACGACTCGGCCAGCGGCGATGACGATGACTCGGCCAGCGGCACCAACCCCTGCGCCTCACAGGTGCTGCTCGGTACGGGCCTCGAACTCGATCTGAGCTTCGAAGATGGCAGCGGCAGCACTGCGGCCGATGGCTCTGGCAACGGTCGCCATGCCACCTTGCATGGCAACCCCACCTGGGCGAGCGGCTACTGCGGCGGTGGCCTGAGCTTTGACGGAACCGATGACTGGGCCGTGGTAGCCGGCGTGCTCGGCGCCCACACCGAGACCTCGGTGACCCTTGAGGCCTGGGTAAACATCCCCACGGCCGCGCCCTGGTCCGGCGTTCCGCAGATCCTCGGCGGCGGCATCATCACTCCACAACTGGACACCGGCTCCACCAACAACTACCGCCTGACTCTGAACAACACCAACGACGGCCAATTCTGGGGGCGGGTCGAGACGGTTAATCCACACACCAACAGCACGACTTTCGGCGTAACTGAGACAGCGCCCTATGGGCCGATTCCCTTCCCTGTCGCCCAGTGGACTCACCTGGCTCTCACCTATGGGCCTATCTCTGCGACCGACCCAGACCGCATCGTGCGACTGTTCGTGAACTCCGTCGAACGGGCCAACAAC
This sequence comes from uncultured Rickettsiales bacterium, assembly GCA_964512375.1. Lineage (GTDB taxonomy): Bacteria > Myxococcota_A > UBA796 > UBA9615 > UBA9615 > UBA6601. Next base: position 1,513 of record CAZEIY010000017.1, read on the forward strand.
GCAGTAGGCGTTGCACCACCCCCAGTATCGGGGCCACCAACTGGAACCCAGCCTCCCTTGCTCCCCGCAGCCGACCTCGGCATCGCGGGCTGGAACGAGATCGGCAACGCCTTCTTCGAGGGCATGGTGGATGACGTGCGTGTATGGAGCGAGGTGCGAGCCCCCGACCAGATCTGCGAAGACGGACGAGGGACCTTCGACTACAACATCAACCCCCCAATCGGCGCCTGCTTCTACTAACCCAAGGATCGCAGCAAAGAGCTGCGTTGGGTCGTCGAGCCAGGAGAGGACTCACCCGGCGAAAAGCTCAGCGGCGAGATGCAGCGAGTTGTTCAACCAGGGTGCTTCGATCGATCTTGCCCGACGGCATGCGCGGCAGCGAGAACAGTGACTCGATCCACTTGGGTCGCTTCCAGGGAGCCAGGCGCGTCTCGAGGAATCGGGCCAGTCGCTCGGGCTCCCGAGTCTCGGCATCCCCGGTCCACACCACGGCCGCAACCACCGCCTCGCCCCAATGCTCGTCGGCGAGACCCACGACGCAAGCCTCGGCGACTCCCTCGAAGCGGAGGATCGCGGCCTCGACCTCGGCGGGGTGCACCTTTTCACCACCTGAGTTGATGCGCTGATCGGCGCGGCCCAGGACCCGCAGCAGTCCCTCTTTGGTGAATTCGGCCAAATCACCTGTGTGAAAGCGTCCGCGGGCATCGAGGGGGCTCTCACTCGTCCCCAAGATTCCGCTCAACAGCGCAGGCCCCGACACCAGGACCTCGCCCGCTTCAAGGCATAGTTCTACTCCGCTCAGCGGCGCGCCGACGACACCAGGCTCCCCCTGCTCGGTGCCGATCTGCTGCGTCGCGACCTGCCCACAGGTCTCGGTCATGCCGTAGGTCAGCAGAATGGGCCAACTGCAGTCTCTTGCCCGCTGCTCGAGAGAGCGAGGACAAGCTGCCCCACCGACCAGCACAGCACGAAGCCTCCCACCGGGGGGGCTGCCCTGGGAGGCACGAAGCAGGTCGTCGAGCAGGGTCGGAACCACGGACATCAAGGTGACCTCGGCGGCTTCGATAAGCGCCAACAACTCCAACGGTGGAGTGGAAACTCGCGGTGCCAGCACCGCGCAGCGACCCGCCAGCAGGGTGCGAATCAGAATGCTGAAGCCGCCCAGGTGCGCCAGGGGCAGGGACACCAGCCAACGGTCGTCTTCCTGCCAGCCCAGGTGGGCAGCGCTCGATTTGGCCGCAAAGACAAGAGCCCGCCGCGACAGCACCACTCCGCGCGGCTGGCCGGTGGAGCCCGAGGTGAAGACCACCGCCAGGCAACTCTCGGCATCGATGGACTGTGGTGCAGGCAGAAGAACTACCTGCTCATCCCCGGCTGCTACCTCGAAACAGAAGTCCTCATCGAGGACTGTATGTTCACCTGCCTGGGCCAGCGCAGACCCCCGCTCGGCGGACGACCAACGAGGATGCAGCAGCACCAGGGGAATACCCACCTCAATCGCAGCGAGCATGGCAAACACAGCTTCGCGGGAGCGCTCGGCGACCACGGCGAGCCGTACGACCCCCTGGGACGTCATCCACCGGGCCCGTGGCAACACCAACGCCGCGAGTTGCTGGTAGCTGAGGACCTCGTCACCCATGATCAGCGCTGGCTGCGACGGCGACGTTGATGCCCTAAGACGCAAGCTCAGCATCACCGACTGCTCCAGCACAGCTGCGGCTCGAGTACAGGACGCATGCCCAGGCCTCCGTGGGGGGCCAGGCCACAAGGCCACGGCTCGGGCAAGAGCCGCGCCAGCCGCGCCGTCGATGCATAGGCGACCGGGCCTTCAAAGCAATGCGAGGCGACTACGCCCAGGCCGAGGCCCTGCGCAGACGAGGCGATAGACAAGCACCGGGCCAGCCCACCCAACACGGTAGGCTTCAGCACCACAGCGCTGACCAAGCCGTCACCCGCGAGGGCAGGGAGAGCACCCATGACCTCCGGATCCTGTAGCGACTCATCGAGCGCCAGGGGCACAGGGCTGCTGCCGAGCGCCGCAAGCGACCGCCATGGGGTGGGTTCCTCGACCAGCTCGACGTGCAGCGTTGAGAGGGCGGCAAGGCGCTCCACCACCTGCCCTTCGGTCCAGCCCTGATTAACGTCCAGGCGCAGCCCGAAGTCATCGCCGAGCTCATCCCTCAGGATACGTAGACCTGCGAGCTCATCACTGAACTCAGCCAGGCCCAGCTTGATCTTGAGCACCTCGACGCCGCTGCGAAGGGCGCTGGCACCCTCAGCGACGCGCGCGTCCATCTCGGGTTCAGTTAGTAGCTGCGCGCGGGGGACGGCCTGAACAACTGGAGGACCAGCCAGGCCCAGAAGCTCCCAGGGCTCGCAGCGCTCAGAGAGAAGATCCAACAGAGCAGACTCCAGGGCAAAGCGAGCTGCAGGAACTTCAGCCGGTAGAGGCTTGAGGGCGCGGGTCAGAGAGGAGAGGTCTGGGGCTTCCAGGAAGGCATCCACTTCATGCCACGGATAGGAGCTAAGCGCAGCGTGGCACTCAGCGAGGCTGTCAGGAGAGTAGTGGGGCAACGGCGAGGCCTCGCCCTGGCCCATGGCTCCGTCATCGCTCAGCAGCTGCACGAGCGCGCCCTCGCGCCGCGACCACTGTGCACGGGAGTTGGCTACAGGCTCCTCGAGCCGGGCCGCCAGTGGGGCGATGCTAACGGCAGCGAGCTTCACAGCGGCGAGGCCAATCCCAACGCGAGCGAGAAGCCAAAGAGCAAGAGCAGCTTGGCGGTACCACCGAGGGTCTCGTTCAGTGAAGTTCCCATGCGACTGCGCAGCTCACCGTGCAGGCGCCAGGCCAGGGGCAGGGTCAGGAGCGGAAGCAGCGCGCCCCAGCCACCACCCGGCACAAACAACAAGGCCACTGCAGCTGCATATGCGAGAGCCAACATCAAAGGATATTGAGCAAGCGCCTGTCTGCGCCCAAAGCGCACGACCAGGGTGCGCTTGCCTGCCTCGCGATCGGTGTCGACGTCACGCAGGTTATTGACCACCAGCATCGCTGTCGCCAGCGCCCCAACCGGCAGCGCCGCTACCCAGGCCAGAGGCGGCACCGTGCCCATCTGCACCCACGCTGTGCCGCACACAGCGACAAAGCCGAAGAACACCATCACAAAGACATCGCCCAGACCGTTGTACGCGAGCGGAAAGGGCCCGCCCGTATAGGCGATGCCCGCAAGAATCGAGATCACGCCAACGGCGAAGATTTCCCAGCCGGCGACGGAAGCGAGATAGAGCCCTGCGACGCTGGCAAGCAGGAAGGTCAGGGCCATGCCGACACGAACCTGACCGGGACTCAGCAGGCCAGCCTGCACCGCGCGCACCGGACCCAGGCGGTCGCTCGTGTCCGCCCCCTTCTCGTGGTCGTAGACATCATTCGCCAGGTTGGTACCCACCTGAATGAAGAGAGCACCTACAAGCGCGGCGAGAGCGGCATCCCAGGCCCAGGACCCCAGGCTATACGCGCAGGCGGTCCCCACAGCGACCGGCACCACCGCCGCAGGCAGAGTCTTCGGGCGAGAGGCGAGCACCCAGGCCCTCGCCGACCCCGGTCTAATGCCTGGAGACATCGCTCCGCGGCGCATCCGACGCAGTAGTCAGCGGCTCATCCCCAGTGCGGGAATCCATGTCCCCTTCCAGGTCGAGAGGCTGCTCAAGGGCCGCAGCAACACGAAGGTGGAGCTGCTCATCCAACCGCACCGAGGCATCAACGGGCACCATGACTTCAACCAGGGAGAGCCCTTCCTGGGCCCAGCCCGCGGCGAAAGCCTCCACCGGACTCTCACCAACAGAGAGTTGCTGGTAGGAACGAGCAAACATGTTCGCCGCATGCTCGAAGCGGTGCCCGTGCGGAGTTGTCCAGAACGCCATCTCGTCACTGCCTGGGCCCTTCGCCTCGCCAATGGGCAGGTGGTCGAAGATGCGGCCACCGTCGTTATTGAGCACAGCCACCATCAGCGGGCTCTGCAGTTGCCCGATGGCATCCAGACCCAGGGCATTCAGATCGTGCAGCAGGGAAATGTCACCCAGGAGCACCGCGGTGGGTCTGCCCGAAGCGATCGCTGCGCCAATAGCCCCAGAGAGCAGGCCGTCAATACCACTGACTCCCCGCTGACTGAGCACGGCCACGCCGCTGGGCAGAGTCCCGCCCCAGAGATCCGCCAGGCGAATCGCGAGGCTGTTGCCTAGAACCAGCAGCGCATCCTCTGGCAGCGAACCGAGCAGATCATGCACAGCGCTGGCCTCGGAGCTTCGCCCCAGGGGCTCCGCAAGGAGCTCCCGTTCAACCTGCAGAAGACGACCACAGAGGGCATCGATCGTAGATGAATATTGGACCTGAGCAGAAGGAAGCGGGCCCAGCACAGCGAGCTCAGCTACCAGTGAAGGCACGGTCTCGACGAGGCTGCCGCGCAGATGCCCTCGAGCCGTACGCCATGGGTCATTGAGACCGGACGCCGCGAGCACGTAGCGCTCGATGTCCTCCGCCTCTGCGAGCAGACTGGCGAACTGTGCGGAGACCGGCGCTCTGCCCAGCTGCAAGATCAACTGGGGTCTGGTCAGGGACCTCGCCGCCACGGTACCGAACAAGCCATCTAGAAAGGCGTGACCGGGATGCCCTCCTCCCAACTGGCTGGCGAGATCACACAGAACCGGGTACCCCGTCGCCTCGGACAGTGCCTGCACATCCGGACGGATTCTTGCCTGCTCCACGGACGCGGGGCCTGCGACGATCACACCCCGGGGGACCTCTCGACAGCGACGAGCCAGCGACGCGAGCGCATCCTGATCCGCGCTCTTGCGAGAGGCGGGCGACTCAGCCAGCGGCTGAGCGCAGAGTTCATCGACCAGGTCGCACAGCTTTTGCTGTTCTGCAGTAGTGGCTGAGACCGGCTCGAGGGGCTTTCGAGCGGCGGCATTGAGATGAACGGGGCCAGGATTGGGACCCATGGCGTGGCGAACCGCCTGGCTGACGCGCTGGCGCAGACCGATCAGCGCGGAAGCATCGGGCTCCGCCATGCCCAGCTCGTGAAAGGCGAGGGCATGGCGACCAAAGAGGTCCTTCTGGTCGATCGTCTGCGGAGCACCGCAGTCTTGCAGCTCTGGTGGCCGGTCAGCGGTGACCACCAGCAGAGGCAGGCCCGCATAGCGAGCCTCGATGACCGCAGGGAGGTAGTGCGCACCCGCCGTTCCAGAGGTACACAGCAGCATGGTTGGACGCCCGCTGATTCGCGCCTGTCCGAGCGCGAAGAACGCTGCGCTGCGCTCATCGATGACCCGGTGGCAGCGCAGGCCCGGAGCCTGAAGACAGGCATGAACAAAGGGAGTCGAGCGGGAGCCCGGACTGATGACGACATCGCTGATGCCTGCCTGCACGACTGTAGTAACCAGGAGCCTGGCCCACTGGGTCTGCAGGTTTTCGGGGCTCATCTCACTCGCCACCCCGCGCAAGAGCCGCGCGCATGGTCTCGAGTTTGAGCTCGACCTCGGCGAACTCAAAATCGGGGTCGGATCCCTCTACGATGCCGGCGCCTGCGTACAGGTGCGCCTTGCCGCGCTCAAGCAGTGAAGAGCGGAGCGCGACCAGGAAGTCACCGTCGCCATGGCGATCAATCCACCCAAAGGGCGCCGCATACCAACCCCGAGGAGCGCACTCGTTGTCCTCAATCCAACGCATGGCGTGGTCAGCAGGTAGTCCGCCGACCGCCGGGGTGGGATGCATCACATCAACCAGATCAAGGACATGGCAGGGTTCGCGGAGACGGGCGGATATCGGAGTGACCAGGTGCACCATGCCCCGCAGAAGGCGCGGTCTGGCCGTTGCTGGCACATCCATCTCTGAGCACAGGGGGCTGAGGGCGCGGACAATCTCGTCCACGACCAGCTGCTGCTCGCGGAGGTCCTTATCACTGGACAGAAGGCTTCCGGGATCATCACCGGCGACCGTACCGGCCAGCGCCTCGGTAGACACATCCAGACCGCGCTTGGTGACGAGCCGTTCGGGGCTCGCGCCGACGAATGCAGTGCTCCCCTCGACGATGGCAAAGCGGGTAGCTGTGCGGGCGTGGGGCGCCAGACCGTCCAACACATCGACCACGCCACTCCCCGTGGGGAGAGGAATTACCTGCCTACGCGCCTGCACCACCTTGTCGAGCTCTCCTCGCGCAATCCCGTCAAGGATGTCACGCGCACCCCGCTCCCAGCGCGTGGCGTTCTCGATGAACTCCACATCTGACTCAATCAGAGAAGGAAGCTCAGTAGGACTGGTGTCGGGCTCGGGTTCAGGAGTCTGAGCGAGGTCACCGAGCAGTGAGAGCAAGGTCTCACGTTCCGACGTAAACCTGGCAACCGTCGCTGCATCGGCACCTCTCTCGATTACGCCAAGCAGGTGTGCTCTCTCAGCTTCCAGGCGGTAAGTCCAGCGAGGAAGACGAAAGAGAGCGTCCCCAAACAACTGCCAGGGAGTGTCCTGACCACGGTCTGGACTGAACGCAAAGCCACCTATCAGAAGGGGCTCCGCATCAACCGGTGAGCTGAAGTCAATTCGAGAAAGTAGCCGTGCCGCCTTCTGGCGCACGGCGGCGAAGCGGCCGGGCCCTGAGGCTACAACTCGGCCAGCCTCCCCCAATCCCAACACGGCAGCCCCAGTCGGCGGTTGCCAGAGCACGGCAGACTCATCGGGGAGAGCGCGCAACACCCGCACGGGCGACACCCGCGGGGCGAGGGTGCTGAACAGCGAGAAGCGTCCGTCGGTCTTAAAAGAAGTGGTGTCACTTCCCGAGGGATCGGAAACCAAGGACTCGTCCCTGCCTCGGTCGCCGTCGCTGGTCTGAAAGGAAGAGTGTGCCATCGGTGGCCTGAAGGTGCGGTATCTCAGCGAATCCGGCGGAGCAGAAGCTCACACAGACCCGCAAGACCGCTTCGGGCAGGACCTTCCGGCACACCTGCCAGAGCGGCAACTGCGGCCTCGCTACGTTGTGCTGCGACAGCGCGAGTCTCGTCCAGGGCTCCAGTAGCGGCAATGGCTGCCACGATAGACGCCATCTCAGAGGCGTCGGCCTCGACATCGGCGGCAGCAGAGAACATGGCCTCGACCCTTGGCCGTAGCTCCGGGTCACGAGCCATCGCCAGAATGAGCGGATAGGTCGCCTTACCCTCGCGAAGGTCGGTGAACAGACTCTTACCCATGTGCTCGCTGTCGCCGCATAGGTCGAGGAGGTCATCAACCAACTGGAAGGTGTATCCCAATTCGCGTCCAAACAGCTCAAGCGCCGCACAGACCTCAGGTGAGCAACCACCCGCTCGCCCGCCAGCATGTAGTGCCCAGCCAAAGAGAGCCCCCGTCTTGCCGACAACCACAGCTTCATAGGTGGCCAGATCGACCACGACCAGGTCACGACAAGCCAGCTGCAGAGACTCGGCGCCGATCATCTCGTCGATAGAGTCGAGCATGCTCGGCAGCAGGTTGGGTAGCTCGGTCGAAACCACCCGCCGGATCGCCTCGATGAGCAGCAGGTCACCCGCAAAGATCGATGCCGCGTTGCCGTAGACAAGCCGCGCTGCCGGGGCGCCACGCCGGGCATCGCCCAGATCGACCACGTCATCATGAAGAAGGGTCGCAGAGTGCACCAACTCAACAGCTACCCCGAGGTCGCGGACATGGTCATCACAGGGTTCGCCAACCCGCGCAGCCAGCGCCACGCAGAGCGGTCGCAGGCGCTTGCCGCCGAGTCGCACCAGGTGCTCGGCGCTGCCTTTCACGAGACCGTGACTGCCTACGGGCCCCATGAGGGCCTCTTGAACGGCGAGCAGGTCCGTACCAACCAGTAGGGCAAGTCCTTCGAGGCGACTGCTCAGCGCACCAAGTTCGTGCTCATCACAGACCGAGCAGAGCTGCTCGAGGACAGCGGTCGCGTATGGGGCGGGCGCCTGCGCGGCAGAAGCCGCCGACTCCAGATCACCAGGAACATCGACCCCGCCACGCAGCGGCAGAGACACATCTGATTGTGCCGAAGAGGTCGCGGGGGCTGGATTCGGGCGGGAGCGCATTGACGAACAGTTCCTCTGAGATCTGCTGGGCTTTTGTTGCCGTCGGGCCCTGAATACTCGTCCTCACGCGTGAGTGCAAGAGTGGAGTTC
>CAZEIY010000017.1:9799-23481 GCA_964512375.1 uncultured Rickettsiales bacterium
CAAGAGTGGAGTTCGCCGCAGCGGCTTCATAGCAAGACGCTTCGGGTACACTGGCGCGAATCTGCTGCTGCCCTGAATGAGGTGGTGGCCGACCAGGAGCATCGATGATTGCCCAACGCAACATTGCCCTTTATGTCTTCCTATCCTTTGTCACATCCGGCCTCCAGGGCCTGGTCTGGTCCTTCCCAATTGGCGGGGACATCGCTCGGCTGCGAGGCGACGGCAAGCCCAATGCACTCATCTCATTCGTGCTCTGGCAGGTCGAGCTCAACAAGGTGGCTGCCAGATGAGAAGAACGCTCTGTCTCATTGGCGTGCCGCTCCTGCTCACCGGCTTGCTGCACACCGCGTGTGCACCGCGCGTCTCTAACGACGACGACAGCGCGGCCGCTGACGACGACGACAGCGCGGCCGCTGACGACGACGACACAGGAGTGGTCGACGACGACGACAGCCTTGTCAGTGGTAGCTTGAACATCTGCGAGACACCGCCTGACTCCGACCCGTTTGAGTTACTCGCGGCCTCGATATCGGGCGACAGCCTTGGGCTCGCGGTGGAGTACGGCGGCGGCTGCGAGACCCATGACTTCGCGCTCTGCTGGAATGGCCTGGTAGCGGAGTCAGCTCCTCCCCAGATGACCGTCCATCTCATTCACGACGCCAACAAGGACAGCTGTCTTGCCCTGGTCGCTGAGCTGCTCGAGTTCGACCTGAGCCTGGTACGAGAGAATGTCTCCGGCGGCGAAATCATCATTCACGTCCTAGGCGAATCTCTCTTCTATTCCTTCTAGCCCACATGTCACTCGTTGCTGAGACCCTGCCCATGTCCCAATCACTGTCCATAGCCTTCGTGGTCGGCACCCGCCCAAACTTCCCCAAAGTTGCCCCCATGCTGGCTGCCCTGCGCAGCCACGAGAGCGTGCGCCCCATCCTGGTGCACACCGGGCAGCACTACGATCCTGAGCTCTCTGCCATGTTCTTCGAGGACCTGGGTATCTCTGAGCCCGATTGGATGTTGGGCGTCGGCAGCGGCAGCCACGCTCAGCAGACAGCCAAGGTAATGGTGGAGTTCGAGAGACGCTGTCTGGACGATCGCCCGAACTGCGTGGTCGTCGTCGGAGACGTCAACTCGACCGTGGCCTGCACCCTGGTAGCCAGCAAGCTCGACATCCCGGTGGTCCACGTCGAGGCGGGCCTGCGATCGCGGGACCGAACCATGCCCGAAGAGCTCAACCGGCTGGTCACCGACGTGCTCGCTGACCGCTTGTACACCCACTGCCAGGAGGCCGTCGACAACCTCATCAGCGAGGGCATCCCGAGAGAGCGGATCTGCGCCGTTGGCAACGTAATGATCGATAGTCTCCTGCGCGTTCGTGGCAAGGCGACTCGCCCGCCGAGCCTGCCCGCCGACCGGCTCGGGAAGCGCGCTTTTGGCATGGTCACTCTGCACCGCCCAGCTTTGGTCGACAACGTCGAGTTGCTGGAGCCAATGCTCGATGCTCTGTCTCGAATCGCCGAACGCCTCGTGTTGTTCTACCCGGTGCACCCTCGTGCCATGGCCCGGATGGCAGGCTTCGGCCTCATCGACGAGGCCGATGCCAGCTCTGAGTTGCTGCGCTACAAGGGAACACAGTTGCACCTGTGCCGGCCCATCCGCTACCAGGAGTTCCTCTGGCTCATGGACAATTCACGGCTGCTGATCACCGACTCGGGCGGCATCCAGGAGGAGACCACTGCGCTGGGTGTTCCGTGTCTCACCGTGCGCGACAACACCGAGCGAGCGGTCACCATCCGAGAGGGAACTAACGAGCTAATCGGAGTCGACCCGGCGAAGCTGGAGGTAGCCGTAGCGCGCGTACTCAGCGAGGACATGCCCAGCAGCGAGCGCATCCCAGCACAGTGGGATGGACATGCTGGCGAGCGAATCATCGACGACCTGGTGCGCTGGCTCGAAGAGCGAGGCGAATGAGAGAGGTCGCTCGAACGCTGCTGATACTGCTCGCCCTCTCGGCGGCGACGACCACTTCTGCCTGCAAGAAGGATATCCCCGACGACATCCTGGGAACCTGGACGGCCATCGAGGAACTCGAAGACGGCAGCAAGTGGTCCCTCACCTACATCATCGGACCGCAGCGCTATTGGGTTAGCGGCGATCCCCCCACCGTGGAAGGTGGGCTGGTCGGCTTCGACGAGCAGGACTGTAGGCGCTACCACCTGGTCTTCACAGAGCGAGTCGCCAATGGCGAACTGGCACCCGACATCAATGTCTGGGTCGAATTGAGCCACGATGGCGCTGAGCTGCGCTGGCAGGACCACCTGTATCGACGGGTGTCTAGCGCTCAGGAACCGGGCGACGACTACCAGTACGACCCCAGTTGAGGGCTGCTCTTCGGCTGACTGGTCAGGAACCCAGGCGAGAGAGCAGGGGGTGCTGTCCCAGGCTCGAAGCAACTTCGTCGGACTCCCTGATTTGCCGTACCAGAGAGATCGCAGGCCGCGCCGCAGAGATGCCGTCGCCTCTTCCTGCCAGAATCTCCTGGTAGACGCGGCTGTGCAGATCAGCGAAGCCCTGTGAGAACTCCATCTCTTCTCCATCCAGCCGCAAGGAGCGATACGCATATTGCCCGGCTTCATGGCAGCGCTGCGGCAGGTCGTCCCCATCAACCGAGAGAAACCAACGCACCCGGGCGCGCTGCAATTGCAGAGCACCGGACATCTTGTCTGCACGGTTCAGATGGAGTTCACTGTGCTCCACTTCACCGAACAGCCACATGAGCAGATCGAAGAAGTGAATGCCTATGTTCATGGCGATCCCCCCCGAGCGCTCCTCATTACCCTTCCAGGAGCTGTGGTACCAGGGGCCGCGACGGGTGACGTAGGCGAGCTCCACCTCGGGCATCTGCGCCGCAGGTGCAGCATTGAGGCGCTCCTTCAGCGCAACGAGCGCAGGGGCGTGGCGCAGTTGGAGTACGGTGTACACTCGACAGCCGGTGTCTCCCTCGAGTTCAACGAGTTGATCAAGGTTCCAGGGATTGATCACCAGCGGCTTCTCGCAGATCGCGTGGGCCCGCAGGCGCAGAGCTAATCGCACATGGGCATCGTGCAGGTAGTTGGGCGTGCAGATGCTCATGTAGTGGACGCGCTGATCGTCGGAGAGTCGCCGCAGCTTCTCTAAGTGACGATCAAAGCGCTCGATCTCCGGGAAGAAGCGTGCCTCGGGAAAGAAGCGGTCCAGCACCCCCACAGAATCGTGCGGATCGACCGCGGCGAGCAGCTGCCCACCCACATCGCGCATCGCCTGCAGATGACGTGGCGCCACGAAGCCGGCCGCGCCGATGAGCCCGAAGTTCGTCACGAGGCTTCCTCTGACTGAATCAACTCAAGACCCGCATCGCTTCGCTCATAGCGGTCTCCGCAGGCACTACAGCGCGCTGAACCATCGACGAGCTCGAGCCTCTCACCGCACCGGCAGACCCAACCCACAGTGCGCGCTGGTACGCCGACTACCAGAGCATGATCGGGAACCGAAGAGGTGACAACGGCACCCGCACCAACCATGCAATAGCGACCAAGATTGTTGCCGCAGACGACGGTGGCGTTGGCACCGATCGTCGCGCCTCGCCCCACCTGCGTTGGCAGGAACTCACTCTTGCGCTCGACGTGGGCGCGCGGATTGATCACGTTGGTGAACACGCAACTCGGCCCCAGAAAGCAGTCGTCCTCGATGGTCACGGCCCGATAGACCGAGACGTTATTCTGAATCTTCACGCCGTTCCCTATGACGACACCTGAGTCGATATTCACGTTCTGACCCAGAATGCAGCGCTCACCAATTCGGGCCCCTCGTTGCACATGACAGAAGAACCAGATCTTCGTGCCCACGCCCAGCTGAACATCATCGTCAATGACTGATGTTGGATGCACAAAGGCGGGCTCGTTGGTCACCTGTCAGTCTCCTCACTGAGCGCCCGCGACATCATCGTCCGGTCCTGCTCTTCCCTAGAGCCTACCGGACCTCAGGTTCGCCCGCCGCGGTCCACTGCAAACGAGAAAAACAGTACGCACTTGGGACGCTCCTGCCGCGAAACAGCATGCGCATCTGACACGCTCTATGCCCTCAAGTACTGGGAACCACTTCGAAGTATCTGTTCGATACTGTTGGCGTGCCACTTGCAGCCTTGAAGGGGTGGATGTCGGGGCCCCAAGGTTCCCGACTGGCTGGCATGAGAATTGCTCAGAACCTATCTCGAAGTGCATGAGTTGGCAGCTCGCCAAGGCCGCACTGAAGGAGGCCCAGATGTCACGACTCCCCGCCCTGTTTCTCTCCCTCACGCTCCTTGCCGGCTGCTCTGGCCAGCTCGACGATGAGCGCTTCCCTACCGGCTCGAGCACCCTGGTCTCGTCGGCAGACTTCTCCCATTTGTACGTGGTCGACACGGACGGCTCGGCGGTCGCATCCATCGATGTCGCCACCAACTCCGTCGAGACCATCACCGTAGGCCTCGAGCCAACACGCATCGCCAGGGCTGGAGAGCGAATCTTCGTCACCCTGCGCGGAGAGCGAGGGATCGCCATCCTCGATGACCGGGGCGGAGACCTGACACTGAGCGGGCGCATCGAGACTGGCGCAGAGCCCATCGGTATCGTCGCCGGTGAGAGCGGTGAGCGCATCTACGTTGCTTCCTCGCTCTCTGGACTCATCAGCGAGATCGACACCACGACGCTCGAGACTCAGCGCAGCTGGGACATCGAGAGCGAACCGCGCTGGCTCGCTCTGCACCCCAGCGAGAAGAGCCTGTACGTGGCAAGCGTACGAGACGGGCTTCTCAATCAGATCGACCTGGATAGCGGTGACGTCACCGCTGTCGACCTGCCAGAGGTGCACAGCTCCGACTTTCAGGACTTCGAGCCGATCACACTGACCCCCCGCATCACGGGAGATCCTGCGGTCTCTCCGAATGGAAAGACCCTGGCCATCCCCGTGCTGTATGTCGACAACGTCTCCGAGGTCGACCCGCCCGACCTGGACGACGACGACGAAGAGGACTTCTTCGAGATGGGTGGCGGCTACGGCGGACCTGGCCAGACCCGCTTTCACGGAGGCATCGTTACCTTTCCGGTCGCGCCCAACGGCACGGTTGACGTCGACGGCGGCAGCCCCATCGAGATCGTCGGTAATGGAGCCGATTTCGAGGTCCTGCGGTCCTATCCAAGCAGCGTGGTCTTCTCGCCCGACGGCGAGACCATGGTGGTCCCCCTTGAGGGTGCCTCAGCTGTGCTCAGCGTAAAGACCCGCCCCAACAGTAACGGCATGTCGAACTTCAGTAGAGCCGCGGAGGAGGACATGATGTTCATGGCGGGAATCGCCGACATGAACTTTCACCTGGCAAACACGGTGATAGCACCGGCGGGGCCCCGCGGCATCGCATTCACTGCGGATGAGAGAGCCTTTGTCCACTCATTCCTCGACCGCACCGTCACCGACATCCAGTTCAATGGCTTCGAGGCGGGAACGCAGTTCACTGGTGTCCCGATGCCATTCATCGGTGGAGGAGAAACGCCAGTCTCTGACGATTTCATCAGTGGTCCACTCGTGCTGAAAGATCCCATCGTGTTCGCTGACGAGCACCTTCCCGCTGACATCGCCGAGGGCCGACGCCTCTTCTACAGCACCGACAACACCACCATGGCCGCACAGGGTGCCGGGGTGTCCTGCGCGACCTGCCACTTCGACGGCCGCAACGATGGACTGACCTGGAGCTTTGAGGGGCCAGGAACCATCGAGCGTCAGACGCCCACGCTCGCCGGCGTCGTGTCGCTCACTGCGCCATTGACCTGGACCGACGGCGTCGCGACCATCCTTGAGGAGGTCCTGATCACCAGCCAGGGACGAATGGGTGGCAGTGGACTCTCCTTTGCCAGGGCCGAGAAGGTCGCAGCATTCATCGACTGGACGAGAGAGGCTGATGTGCCGCTCGCGAACTCTGAGAGTGATGCCGTGATTCGAGGTCGCGAGATCTTCCATCGCGCCGAGGTCGGCTGCGCGGACTGCCACAATGGCCCCGCCTGGACCGATAACGAGAGCTACGACCTCTTCGGTATCGAAGAAGTCCGCACCCCCTCTCTGGTCGGCATCGCCGCCACGGCGCCGTACCTGCACAATGGCTCAGCCGACAGCATCAGCACCCTGCTGCGCTGGTCTGTCAACGAGGCCATGGGCGATAGCAGCTCGCTGAACGAGCGGGAGATGAGTGACCTCGAGCAGTTCATCCTGTCGCTCTAGCCAGGGATTCACGGAGCCGGCTTCACAGCCCACCCCCCGAGCGAGAACCGAAAAGGGCCACCCCACAAACGTGAGGTGGCCCTTACTCGTTGGTCGGGGCGAGAGGATTTGAACCTCCGGCCCCCTGCTCCCGAAGCAGGTGCGCTACCAAACTGCGCTACGCCCCGCCATGTACCTCAGCGAGCCTACGGGATAGGGCTGCTGAGGGCGGCGGAAGGCTACCAGTACCCAACTACAAGTCAAGAATGCCCACGGCGATCAGAAGCATCTCAGTGAGAGAAACAGAGATGACGAAAGAACGAGCCAACCGGTGCCCTACAGCTGCAGGCTCAGGAGCGCAGACGCCCTCGCATGGCGGCGATGGTCGCATCATAGTCGTCGCTCTTGAAGATCCCCGAGCCTGAGACCAGGACATCGGCAGCAGCGAACTCGGTGATGTTGTCTGTCTTGACGCCGCCGTCGACTTCGATGAGGACATCATTGAGACCACGCTCCTGCAGCCTGGAGCGGAGCCGAGCGACCTTGGCGATCGCTGAGGGGATAGCGCTCTGCCCTCCCCAACCGGGGTTCACCGTCATCACCAGGACAAGATCCAGGCAGTCCAGCACCGGCTCCAGCACCGAGATGGGAGTGCCCGGATTGATCGACACCCCTGCCTTACAGCCAAGCGAGCGAATGGTGCGTAGCGTCATGTGCAGGTGCGGGCAGACCTCTTGATGCACGGTCAACACCGCAGCACCTGCGCCAGCGAAGGCATCGAGGTGGCGCTCAGGCTTCTCGACCATAAGGTGCACATCCAGGGGGAGATCGGTGTGGCGACCGACCGCACTCGTGATCGACGGGCCCAGGGTGATGACGGGCACAAAGTGACCATCCATGACGTCGACGTGAATCCAATCGGCATCCGCTTCGGTGACGGCCTCGACCTCGGCGCCCAGGCGCGCAAAATCTGCCGAGAGAATGGAGGGGGCGATCAGGTGGCGGCGCTCGCTCATGGGGTCACTCCTCGGAAACTGCCTCAGGCAGGCTCAGATTCTCGCCGACTTCAAGGCCATAGCCACGCAGAAAGTCGCCTACATCTTGCGCCTTCCTACCGGTGGGTTGCACGCGGGTCAAGAGCAGTTGGCCCTCACCGCAGCAGACGACCACACCCGCGTCCGACACGCTGAGCACCAGGCCGGGTTGAATCGACTGCGATGGCTCAGACGTCGGAGCTGGTTGAGCCGCCAACACCTTGAGTTCCATCCCCCGATACCCGCATCGAGCGCCGGGCCAGGGGGTCACCCCTCGCACCTGCCCATCGATCGTCTTCGCACTACAAGTCCAATCAATGTGCCCATCGGAAGGACTGAGCAAGGGCGCCAGGCTGGCCCCCTCCTCGGGCTGAGCATGGGCCCGCAAGGAGCCGGCCTGCAGAGCACTCAGGCTCGAGACCAGGAGCTCCGCACCAAGCACTGCGAGGCGGTCTCCCAACTGCGCTGCCGTCTCGCCCGCGCCGATGAGTGTCGACGCCTGCTCAAGGATCGGCCCGGTATCGAGACCTTCCTCCATCCACATCGTGGAAACACCCGTCTCCGTCTCCCCTCGAATGAGCGCCCACTGGATAGGTCCGGCGCCACGGTACGCAGGCAGCATGGAGGCGTGCAGATTGATGCAACCGTGCCTGGGCGCCTCAAGGAGCCGGGTAGTAAGAATGCGGCCGTACGCCACGACCACCATGACATCCAGCTGCAAGGACTCGATGAGCTCAGGAAACTCGCCACTACGCACCTTCGCAGGCTGACTCAAGGGCAGACCCAGTTCCCTGGCACGCAGCGCGACAGCAGGGGGGCGGAGCTTCCGACCTCGCCCAGCTGGCTTGTCGGGCTGAGCGCCAACCAGCACGATCTCACAGAGATCAGGTCGCTCGACCAGAGCGTCCAGGCTGTGAACCGCGAGACCCGGCGAACCGAGAAAAGCGATGCGCAATGGCCGGCCTAGATGACTAGCCGGCAGCGCCGAGATCGGATCCAGCGCCATGTGCACGTCGCTTCTTGAGCTTCTTGAGGAACAACTTGCGTCGCAGCGGACCCATGTGGCTCAGCAGGGTCACGCCGTCGAGATGATCGAGTTCGTGCTGGAAGACCACAGCGTAGAAGCCCTCAGCAACCAACGAGAGGTCCCGTCCGTCGCGGTCCTTAGCCTCGATCCGTATACGCTCTGCCCGCTCCACCTCGATGGTCATGTCCGGAACCGACAAACACCCTTCCTCGAAGCAGATGGAGCCTTCCTGCTCGACGATTACGGGGTTGATGAGCTCACACAGATAGGCAGCAGAACCCAGCTCCTGATCAGTCTCCTCCTCACGCGAGACCCCGTCACGAACCGGCACAGCCGCAACCAGAACCCGCTTCGGTATGCCCACCTGGACCGCAGCCAGCCCAATCCCGGGTGCCGCGAACATGGTCTCCGCCATATCGTCGAGGAGTGTGCGAATCTCATCATCTATCTCGGTCACTGGAGACGAGACCTCAGAGAGCACCGGATGCGGCACTTCATAGATGGGCAGGATCGCCATGGCCCCTGTATAGCACTGCTCGAACTGTGGAGCGCAGGAGCTGAATCCAGGTGCTATCTTGGCGGTCGTGCTCCGTCCCCGCTCCATCCCTGCGCTTACTCCGCCTCTCGATCGCGATGTGATCAGCGCCGTGCTGGCACGGGCCAGCCGCTGGGCGCGCACACCGGGCGAGTTGTGTATCGCCGCCTCGAATCACTACGGTCGAATGCTACCGCGCTGGGCACCACAGCCCGAGCAAAACCTCTGTGAGGCGCTGCGCGAGGCGCTCGGAGAAAAGGCTGGTCCCATCGCGGCGCCGGCCTGGTCGAGGCCCGGCTATCGGGAAGTACTACCCAGCCACTTCTCGGAAATCCTGTGGATGGACCCCGCAGAGGGACGCCTGGACCCCGGTGCCGACGAGATCGCAGACGCCATCCACGCCGGAGCGGTGGCCGTCCTCTACGCTCCCATAGTCGGAGACTGCTCGGAGCTTCCCAAGATAGAGCGGCTGTGTCGTGACTCAGACGTGCTGCTGGCCCTGGATGCCCGAGCCAGTGTCGGTAGCCGGGTGCACGAGCTTGGTCCCGAGGACTTCGGTGACCTGCTGCTCTTGCCCGCTGACGGCGAGCCCGTGCCTTCTCTGTTCTCGGGCGCTGTGATCTTCGGCTGCCGAAATCGCGCTTCGTTTCAGAGACGTCCTCGGACCACATTGCGGCGCTCACTTCCCCTGGCGCTACGCCTCGTCGCCCGGACGGTTCGCTATGAACCCAGACTTCGGACTCTCTGGAGCGGCCCCAAGAAGGCCGCCAGTGCTCCACACCTCGACCCCGACAAGGCGCCGCGCTGGGCCTTTGCCGCAGCCCAGGCACGCCTCTTTCAGAGCAGCCAGCGCTGGTCCCAACGAGCCCGCCACGTGCGCAGCCTGCACTTGCACTGCTCACATCTGCCGGGCTCGTCCAGCATCGATGATCAGAGCGGCTCGGTCACGGCAGGGGCTGCCTACCCCCTACTCGTAGCAGATGCGGAACTGGTCTCTCGCAAGCTGCAGGCTCTAGGGGTTCAATGCGTTCCTGGTCTGGCTGGCTGGCTCGCGCCGAAGGCTATGCGCGGCCGGCGTGCTCAAAAGGTGGCAGCAGAGGCGATCTTCCTCCCCCTGCATCCCTTCTATCGTCCCGAAGACATGGGCTTCCTCAGCGAAGCCGTACGAAGAGCGGTGCTCCGTAGCGGTGGCGGGGTGCCCGACGCACCGGCCCCGGCGCTCGAACCCCTGCCTTCACATACCGGGCATGACGACGAAGCAGAACAACCCCTGCTACGTATCGTCCGTGGCGGCGCAGCCTGATTCAATAGCTCCAGAGCGGGCCGCTCTAGAAGGTCGATTCCCCGACCGCTATCTCACAGCGCTTAGCAGCGAAATCAGCAGTGACCGAGCCAATCGTGTCCTGAGACTCGGTCGCCAGGTCCGCCTGAACAACAACCATCCAGCTGTCCGCTGAGTCTTCGGCGAGTTCGACTGAGCCGCCGCTCAAGACCCATATCTTGCGCAGATCCGGCTCATCCTCGTTGAGGAAATCCATCCATTCGGCATCATCGACATTCTCCGGATCGGCGCACGAATAGGCGTCAGCGCTGCGCTGCCAGTACGAGTCCTCGAAATACCGCACCTGGCCGATGTAGCTCCCGTCATTTCCGGTACCAAACTGAGCGAACGTGCCTGCCCCGGGTGCTGTACGAGTATCGATATTGTCGATGTCAGGGCGATCGAGCTGAACCTGGAGGTAGCGCGCCCCCGATCGAGACAGACCCGAATATGCGCTCGCCATGTCGTCATACCAAAGGTCTGTCGACTCACAGACGGGCTCACCTGCAGCCAGACGCTCGGCGTTTCGTCGGTCCGCATCCATACGATCCTGTTCGGCGCTACGCCGCACGGAGCAGTAGTTCGAGACGTTGGTGAGAACAAGCATATGGCTTCGCGTATTGCCCAGGCTCTCGTTGGTCCAGACCTGCGAGGTTGGAGTGAATCCATCGATTCCCTCAGCAGAAAAACTCCCACATCCTCCCAAGAGGCAACTCAGCGCGAAGAGAGTGCACAGTGAGAGAAGAGAGGAGCGCATGTCCAAACAGGAGACGTAACAGTACTTCATGATTCTGGAATCTAACATGCGCAGTTCTCTCTGGCCGGGGCGCTGTTGGACCCCCGTAGCGCACGCCCGAGCGCGAGAGAGAGGCTTCGTCAGGCGCTGGCTTCCTCAGCCGCCAGTCTCGCTGCTGTCTGTGTCTTCTACGTTGACGTTTCGATCGGGCTCGTCGACCTCTTCCCGGTCGCGCCGGAGCTCGACGTCGAATTCTCCCGAGATCTCAAGCTTGCCGTCTCGCGCGGAGAAGCGATCTGAGGTGTAGCGAATGTTGTAGCGACCCTTGGCATGTGGATCTCCCTCTTCACCAGGCAGGAGCAACTCCTCAAGTTCCACAGTACCTCGCAGTGTGTTGCCGTCTGTGTTGACTCGCTCAACATCGCAGGGTTCACCCTGGAGAGTGCAGGAACCGTCCTCGTCATCGGCCCCATAGCGATCCGCGCTGAACACCTCGATACCCAACTGCATGCGCGAATAGACCTCAATGTCGCATCGTGCGAGCGGCGGAGTCTCAGCGCCATAGACAAAGACCCCGGAATCTTCCTCGGTTTCCTCGGGCTCGTTGGCGTTGTAGTTCACTCGCAACGTCCGTGGCAGCTCCCAATCCGAAGACTCAAAGCTGGACGGTCGGTCCTGGCAGCGCGTCGAGCGGATGTCATCCTCGCCCGGCAGGTTGATCGTGAGCACGAGGCGCAGATCCTCATCGAGCGGGGTGTAGCCTTCCGCATTGTCGACAAGTTCGCTCCGTAAGCAGCGACCAACACCTGTTCGGTCCGAAGACTCGAGCTCACTGGTACAGCCCTCGCCGGCGCGACCGTAGAGCTGACCGCTGTCCTCCATGTAGCCCCAATCATCGAACACTTCGCCGGACAACAGGTTCTCATAGGCATCGCCTACGTCCAGATGCGCCGTAATCTGCAGATCACCCTTTTGCGTGATCATTCCGCGCGCCCGCTGCGTCTCGTATGGCAGATACAGATCCACGAGATCGCTACGCTCGAGGCTGTTCAGATCACACTCCGCTTCGCCGCCCGAGCACATGCTCGTGCGCTCAGAGAAGATCTCTGCCCATCGCTCGGCGCGATCACCGGGATACAGAAGGTCCTCGTACTGCTCGTAGTTCGCTGCGCTGACCTTGAAGAACATCTGTCCATCGGCCTGCCCCCAGAAGCAGCCACTGCACACGACAGTGCTGAGCGCGACAAGTGCAGATCGAGAGACAAAGCTGCGAAGAAGATGCGGCATCAAGACAGGCTCCAAGAATCAGTGGACGCAACGAAAACGAAATCTACCCTGCCAGCGAGTTTTTCGCACAAGTTCTGGCCTCACTAGCCGATAGCGAGAGCATAGACATTCAACCAGGTCTCGGAGGACCTTCAATGCAACCATGGATGATCGAGGAGCTACGACGACAGCGACAACTGCGGGAAGAGCGGCGGCGCAACCAGGAAACCTGTGCTCGCGCCCTTCACGCCACCCCTCCCGACAGGTCATGGCAGCGACCCGAAAACATGCCCGGCGCCAACGAGCCCCCTAAGTCGACCACCCAGCGAGGAGTCTGGCTTTCAGACATCTAGAATAGGACCGCTCCAGCCGGACCGAAGCACTCGCCCCGTCAGACTGCCTCGAGATGCGAGATCCCGTCTGGCGGGGACGAGACCAGCTTGAGCGGCTCACCCTGACTATCTCGACCCGACTCGGCCACATCCAACAATCCACGCGAGGTCAACTCACCGCGTGCACGCGCAGCCTCTCGTGCAGCCGCCACCGAGAGAGAGTCCTCACCACGGCTCTTGTGAATGACGGCGAGATTTCGCAAGGCCGCATACAGACCCCCGATGTCTTGAGCGCGGTTGTAGAGGAACAGACCCCGAATGCAGTGGAATATTGCGCCATCGTCATCGCCGCGCTCGAAGTGGATAACGGCGAGATTGTGATTAGCGGCCGCAGCCTCGGGGGCTCCCGCTGCTTCGAGGGGCTCCAAGCTATCCGCTAGCAGCGTCTCCGCCTGATCCCAGTCCCCGCTGAATCCAGCCTGGATCGCGCGGCGATACAACTCGACAGCTTCCCTGGGCGGTGGCCGCTCTTTGCGAGCAAGGTCTCGCCACATCCTCAGCGCGTCCATGACACCTCTCCATCAGGCAGAGAACAATCTGCCACTAAAGCCCCCTAAGTATGGCACTTTTTACCATTCAGACAAGCATCTCCTCGACCTGGCCCTCGACAGGAGCACGCCGCGGACGCAGAATCAGCGATGTGAAACTCTATCCCCCCCTCAAGACCTTCCCGACCCTACTCGCTCTGATAGCCATGCTGCTGGTGGCTGGCACCGCGCATGCCGAGGAAGACTTCTTCGAACCCACAGGGCTGGGAATGGGTGGAGCAGTACGTGTGCTGGGAGTGGACACCTCATCGATCCGTCTCAATCCAGCGGCCATGGTTGGTGAGGCGACCTACATCTCCGGCCTCAGCTACAGCTACTACCAGAGACAAAAGAGCCACATCTTCAGTAGCGGCGCCTACGACTCGCGGACCAGCAACTTCTCCCTCGGCACCAACTACTCAGTGCGCAACTTCGAACCGCCCTTCGATCCTCAGCAGGATTCTCTGTGGTACCCGGTCTCAGAAGCCGCCTCTCTGCGAGACAAGCGCACCTTCCACCGCTGGGAACTCGCCGCCGCGTACGCCTTTCTCGGTCGTCGCATCAATGTTGGGCTCAGCGGCCG
>CAZEIY010000018.1:0-18827 GCA_964512375.1 uncultured Rickettsiales bacterium
ACGAAATCAGGGTCTGATGACCCACGACTTCGTGCCCGGTGCGATATGGCTCCCCGGGACGGACTTGAACCGCCGACAAGGTGGTTAACAGCCACCTGCTCTACCAACTGAGCTACCGGGGAATAAACTGGTTGTTTCAGTCGCTCCCCATAAGGGGAACGGCGGCGAGAATAGGGGCCATCTGCAGCGGGTGTCAAGACCTTGGGCAGTGCATCGTGATGCAGCGTTCTTCCTTGCCACAAGAGCCATCTTCACATATAGATTGGCCGTTGGCGCCGCCGGGAGGGTGTAGCGGCTCCGCTGAGAGGAATTCATAAGTGATTCGACGGGATGCCGACATCCTTCGCCTCGATCTACGTGCTCCGCAGGACGCGCTCCTGCCGTTGACCCTGGCTGACGTGGAGTCCGTGCGACTCATCCTCCGTGGCGGCTCGCCCATTGACTGGCATCGTCTCAACTACAAGAGCCTCGACGAGGTCGATGACTTTCTGCGCGTCAACCTGCTTGATGTCGAAGACGCCCGCGACATGGCCCGGCTGCGGTACCTGCACCGTGAGGCCATTCGCTACCTGCAGCGCAACTTCAAGTTTCGCTTCCCGGTCGAGGTAGAGCAGCCCGAAGACGTCCGTCACCTGTTCCTCTATGCGTCTGAGCAGGGTCGGCTCAATCGAGTTCAAGTGCTCGCATGTGTTGTGCTCAAGACCATGCACACCATCAATCACCTCGAGGCGCGTGAGCTGCTTCTCGAGACCGCCATCTCCGAGGCAGAACTCATTCAGGTGGTTCAGGACCAGCTGCTCTCCCGCGCTCGTCAGCTCACTGAGAGTGGTCTGCCTATTGTTCACTTCTATGGTTCGCGCAAGGGGCGCGATTCCATGGTCAATAAGCTGCTCAGCAAGAGGGCGAGCCGCGCGAGCGACATCCTCGACAAGCTGCGTTTTCGGATCGTTACCGAGAGCCGAGACGACCTCTTACCCGTGCTCGCTTTCCTCTTGCGCAGTGTCTTTCCATGGAACCAGGTCACCGCCGGCGAGAGCTCGAACAACCTGATCGACTTCCGTCGAGCGCTTGAGTCGGATCGGGTCTTGCGCCCCTTCCTCAGTGCTCTGCAGGTGGATGTCGGCATGGAGAGCTCGGTTGCCGATGACGTCGCGCCCGTCGGTAACGAGTTCACTGGCTCAAGCTACCGCATGATCAACTTCATCATCGATGTCCCCGTGCGCCTCGACCATCTTCTCGGACGCTCTGGTGATCCCTGGCTCCTGCAGAAGGGCTCCATCGTCTACGTCGGCTGCGAGTTTCAGCTCGTCAACCAGGAAGCCGCTTTCATCAATGAGCAGGGTGAGAACGCCCACTCCAGCTACAAGAGTCGCCAGCAGGAGCGCGTCGCCGCTCGCCTCATGTGGGGCCTGCTAAGTGATGGCCGCCGCCGGAGCGGGTCGAGCCGTAAGGGTGTGCGTTTGTCTCGTCGTAAAGGGCCGGAATCCCCCCTGGATTTTGCTGCTGCCGGCGACAACAGGAAGAACGAAGAGGAGCGAACGCCCAGGCCGCCGCGCCCGGCTCTTGCGCCCGTCCTGGCCGCCGACGGTGAGCCGCCCAGTCGCGGAGACATGAGCGCCGCGAAGAAGGTTCTCTCGACTCTTCGACGGCTGCGGTCCGTTCCAGCTCCTCCCGAAGAGGACTCGATGCTCGAGCCTATGCGGCTGAGCGACGAGGAACCGACGAATGCTGGTCCTGACGCCATCGGGGCGGAGAGCGACTGACTTCGCCTGTCCCCTAGTGGTTGTCAGCGGGGGCGCCCCATAGCCACAAGCCTTCGTCTTCACGCCGCTCCTGCACAGCCCCCCGTCCTCGTGCCCACTCGCCGAGGTCATTGCTCTCGTGTTCGCTGAAGCTGCAGCCATAGGCCGCGACGATCAGCTCTTTGTCAGCCTTGTGCTGGGCATCTGCGAGCGCGTTGAGGTGCCGGCGGGATACCGAGGTGAAGGTATAGAGCCAGCGGTCGTCGCCATAGCGAACCGGTTGGCCGAAGTAGGGGTCAAAAGGGACCATGCCATCGACGCCTGGGTCGTCGAACCACACCCGCTCAGAGATAGGTAGCAGGGGATAGATGGGGTCGATGGCGTCTTTGTCGTCGTCGAGATACTGAGGGAACTGGACGAGAACGAGGCTCGTTCCTGCTTGCCAGCGGTCGATGCCCTTCGCCACCAGCGGGTAGTCGCTCGCCGCGGCGGCGCGGATCTCTCGAGCATTCAGCCAGTTGCCTGTGAGCACGACCGTGTTCGTGACCGCGCACAGCAAGAGAACACCCAGAGCTGCCCGCTGTGGCGTGACCAGTTGGAACAGCAGGCCCTGATCGGGATCGTCTCGCGGTGGGCGCAGCACCAGCAGTGAGCAGGCGGCAAGGAGCAGGAGCGAGGGCAGGGGAGCCAGGTAGTAGGGGAGCTGGACGGGGCTGGCCACGCCAAGGGAAATGAGTGTCGCGATCATCATGGTGGCGACCAGCACATGCAGCAGCCAGGAGACGGGCACCAGCCGCTGATCGGAGGGCAGCTTCACGATGTGGCTCGCGCCGAGGCCAGCCAATGACGCGATGGCCCAGCCCGCGGCTGCTGAGCCGTACCGTCCTGGTAGCGCTTCGGTTAACGAGGTCCAGGCGGCGCGGGGGCCGAGGCTGTCGTTGATCCCGTCACCACCGAGAAGGCTCAGCAGACCGGGTAGCAGCGGCAGGCAGAGCAGCGCTCCAAGCCCCAGCGTCCGACTAAAGGGGCGCAGCAGCGCTCTCCCTTCGGTAAGTAGTACCAGCGTGATCAACTGGGAGGCCGGTAGGGCCAGGCCCAGGCCGTGAGTCCACACACAAGCGGCCGTTGCAAGAGCCAGGAACAGCATCGTCCTGCGGTCATCGGGCCGAGCGATGAAGTGAGAGAAGGCCAGCATCTGCGCACAACTCACCAGCACCAGTAGGGGGTAGTTGTTGACCTCGAGACCGTAGGCTGTGCGATGCGGAGAGGTGGCGATGAGCACCGCCGCGGCGGCCACAAGAACCCCCATTCGTTGGCCACCTGGCATGCCGGATCGCGCAACCGAGGCCAGTGTGGGCACTGCTGCGACCGATAGGACTGCAGAGAAGCTGTGCCAGACCAGCGGCGACGAGCCCAGCGCTGCGAGGCCCGCGAAGAGCAGCGCGTAGCCGGGTGGGTGGATTCCTACAAATGTAGTCAGCCCTTTGTGCCAGCCCTGGTCTCCGGCAATCCACAGGTACTCGCCGAAGTACGCCGCGTAGGCAAAAGAGATCTGGTTCCAGCGCATCGGCAGCCTACTCGCCTGCAAGAGCGCCGCGAGCGCGGTCACGACAGCGAGAAGCATCACTGGCGATGGGTTTCGCAGGCGATCGAGGAGCGTAGCTTTGACTGCTTCGGGCACGAGGGGATTGTGGCACGGATGGACCCGCTCTATGGTCCGCGCAATGGCCCTGCCCCCACCACTCGCTGCGATCAAGGCGGCACTTGCTCGCAGTGAGCTGGTGCGTCTCGGCGGCCTTGTTGGCTCGTCACCAGCCTGGCTCCTGGCCCAGGGGCTGAGTGAACGAGATGGCCCGCTCTTGTGGGTCTGCCCGGACTCGTCCAGCGCCAGGCAGGTCGCCGAGGAGCTGCGCCTGTTTGCTCCCGAGGGATGCTCGGTGCTCGAGTATCCCCAGTGGGACGTGGACCCGTATAAGGGCTATTCCCCTTCGGCAGAGGTTTGCCTCGCCCAATTGCGTGCTCGTTACCAATTGGCTCGAGGAGAACATCCGGTGCTCGTCGCGCCGGTGCGTGCCTTGCTGCACAAGGTGATCCCGGCGCACCGTCTGTTGGAACGCTGTGAGCAGGTCGCCATTGGAAGCGAGCTGGACAGGGACGCTCTTGTCATCGCGCTGATCGAGCGTGGCTACCTCAGCACCGAGCGCTGCACTGAAGCGGGGACCCTCGCAGTGCGAGGAGGAGTCCTCGACGTGTTCAGTCCGGGCCGAGACATGCCGGTGCGCATTGAGCTGTGGGGAGATGAGGTCGAGTCGATTCGCAGCTTTGACCCCTACACCCAGCGTTCTATCGATGCTCTGGATGAGGTCACGTTGCTGCCGGCACGCGATCTGGTCCTCGACGAGGGCGCTCTGCAGCGGCTTCCCGCTCGCCTCAAGACCTTAGCTGAGGCTAGAGAGCTTCCGGGCCGCGTGCGCATTCGTCTGCAGGAAGAGTTGACTGAAAATCGAGTGCTCCAGGAATTGGAGTTGTTCGTGCCGCTGCTCGAAGATGACCTGGTTGATTTCTTCTCGTATCTGGGCTCTTCCGGCACCCTGATCTGGCAGCAGCCCGAGCGCATCGCAGCCGAGCTGTTTGGTGAGGCCGAGCGTCGCCTCGGGATCTGGGAGCGTGAGGATGGACACAAGCGCCTCCTGCCTGAGCCGTCCCAGCTGTTTCTGCATGAGACTGAGCTGCCGGCACTACTCGAAGGTCGTCGCCGGATACTACTCAGCGGCCTCTTTGAGGACACTCGTGAGGGCTGCGTTGAGCCCGCGGAGGGGGAGTCGGCGGCGCTGCTCGAGCGCCTGGATGCAGGGGCAGACATCGACGCAGATCTGGCCGAACATCAGTCGCCCAGACTGGACTTTGACGTCGGCCAGCACGACGCACTGAGAGCCGAACTACTGGCCAGTAAAGAGGAGAGTGGTGGCTTGCTGGAGCCACTGCGCGCCAGGATCGAGGCATGGCAGGCTAAGGGCGCCCGATGCGTGATCGTCTCGCCCACCCGCGGTCAGGCCGAGCAGATTACGGGTCTTCTCGAACCGTACGGAATTGACCTTGCTCAGCCGGGCAAGGGGGCTGGTGGTGCGAGCTTTGATCGTGCACTGGCCAGCCCCGCTGCTGGCCCGCTGCTGGTGCGCGGTAACCTGCGGCGCGGCTTCTCCTGGCCCGAGCAGGCCTTGGTGGTGTTGGCTGTCGATGAGGTGCTTGGCCGCAGACGGAGCGCCGCGAAGCCTCGTCGTCCGCGTGGTCACGAGGCCATCGGCTCCTTGCGCCAACTGCAAATAGACGACCTGGTGGTGCACTCCATTCATGGCATTGGTAGCTTCAAGGGCCTCTCGAAGCTGAGTCTTGGGGCCAGCCCTGCTGATGTGCAGGCGGAGCGCAGGGCTCGCGCAGCCAATCCTCAGTACGATCCGGGCTCGGCTGCGCCCATGCGAATCGGGCAGAGCCTGCGGGCGGCCGGCAGCGATCCGGCGGCTGCCGGCACCGACTTCCTCTTGCTGGAGTACCGGGGTGGCGATCGGCTCTACCTACCCGTGCACAAGCTCGATCTGCTGGCCCGCTACGTGTCGGCCGGTGGCAAGACTCCGCGCCTCGACAAGCTCGGCGGACAGACATGGAACAAGCGCCGCAAGAAGGTCGCCGAGGCAACCCAGAAGGTCGCCGCCGAGCTGCTCGCTCTGTACGCCCGCCGCGAGGTCGCTCGATCAAGGGCCTACCCACCCCCTGATGCCTACTACCAGGAGTTCTGCGCGCGCTTTCCGTTTGAGGAGACCCCAGACCAGCAGCAGGCAATCGATGCGGTGCTCGAGGACATGTCGAAGAGTAAGCCAATGGATCGCCTCATCTGTGGCGATGTCGGCTTCGGTAAGACCGAGGTGGCGATGCGGGCTACCTTCCGCGCCATCGAAGACGGGCGCCAGGCGGCCGTGCTCGTGCCCACTACCCTGCTGGCTCTGCAGCACTTCGAAGCGTTCTCTGAGCGCATGGCGTCCTTTCCCGTGCGGGTTGAGATGCTCTCTCGTTTTCGCACTGCAAAGCAGCAGAAGCAGATCCTCCACGATCTGAAGCAGG
The DNA here is from genome assembly GCA_964512375.1 of uncultured Rickettsiales bacterium. Classification (GTDB taxonomy): domain Bacteria; phylum Myxococcota_A; class UBA796; order UBA9615; family UBA9615; genus UBA6601. The sequence goes on from CAZEIY010000018.1 coordinate 5,859, forward strand.
GGCGTGTCGATGTCGTGATCGGTACTCATCGCCTGCTCTCTCGGGACGTCGCCTTTCGGGAGCTCGGCTTGTTGGTGGTCGACGAAGAGCACCGCTTTGGCGTCAAGCATAAGGAGCGCATCAAGGAAATACGCGAGAACGTCGACGTGCTGACCATGACCGCCACACCCATTCCGCGCACCCTGCACATGGCGCTGGCCGGACTGCGGGACTTCTCGTTCATCACCACGCCGCCACAGGGCAGGCAGGCGGTGCGTACCTCCGTCGTTCGCTTTTCCCCTCGCCGCATCCAGGACGCGATTCGATATGAGGTGGAGCGCGGCGGACAGGTCTTCTTTCTGCACAATCGGGTACGAACGATCCATGGTGTCGCCGACTTCCTGCGCAAGCTGGTGCCTGAGGCGCAGCTGCGAGTTGCCCATGGCCAGATGAGTGAGCGGGATCTCGAGGACATCATGTTGGACTTCTACAAGCGCCGCTTTCAGGTGCTCGTGTGTACGACGATCGTCGAGAGCGGCCTCGATGTTCCCAGCGCCAACACCATCCTCATCAACCGCGCTGACACCCTGGGTCTGGCGCAGCTGCACCAGCTGCGCGGTCGAGTTGGACGCGGCCACCAGCTGGGGCACTGTCTGCTGCTCGTTCCGCCAGGCCGGACCCTTCGCGGTATCGCCCTGGATCGTCTCAAGGTCATTCAGGACCACAACCAGCTGGGCTCGGGCTACCTCATCGCTCAGCAGGACCTAGAGCTTCGGGGCGCAGGCAACCTGCTGGGCAAGAAGCAGAGTGGCCACATTGCCGATGTGGGCATGGCCGCCTACATGGAGCTGCTCGAGGCGGCCGTACGCACCCTGCAGGGGCGCGAGGCCAGTACCGGCCCTGAGCCTGATGTCGATCTCAAGAGTGATGCCTGGATTCCGGGTGATTACATCGAGGATGAGCGAGAGCGACTCTTGCAGTACAAGCGCTTGTGCGATGCCCGCAGTAACGAGGAACTCCGCTCAACACTCGATGAACTCGAAGACATGTATGGCCGCCCCCCAGAGCAGGTGCTTCGCTTCGAGCGCTTGATCCAGGTCAAGGTGGCGTGTCGGGCGCTGCGAGTGGTGCTCCTGCGCAGAATCCGCGGCGGGCGGCTTCAGCTCACGTTCGATGCCACCACACCCCTTGATCCTGCGCGCCTGTTGACACTGGTTGCGCAGCAGAAATCGAGGATGACTCTTCGCCAGGAGGGAGTGCTCGAAGTGGACCTGCGTGCCGACGAGAGGCAGGACTCGGTGCTCGCCTCGCTCGCGGTGCTGGAGGAACTTCGTAGCTCATGCTATCTAGCCCCTCGCCCGCGGGGGAATGGCTAAGTGCCCGGGTGGGTTGTGACTCTGAATCCAATGGCAAGGAATGGCAAATGACGATGCGACGGTCCTGGTTCTTTCTCTCTTCGCTCCTGGTCCTGCTGGCAGCGTGTGCTCCTGCTGCCAACGAGAACACGCCCGCTACTTCAAGTGCTGGAGCCGCGGCCAGCCCCACTGTGGAGCAGATCGGCGAGACCCTGGGCGAGGTGAACGGCCAGCCTATTGGCAGTAAGGAGTTCGACCACATGGCCATGCGCCAGGTGGGGCGTGACGGCTCGCTGGGTGAGTCCGAGCGCAACGACATCATCGCCCGGCTGGTCGACGAGAAGCTGCTCTACCAGGAAGCGATCCGCCGTGGCATCGATAAGGACCCCAAGCTGCAGAAGATGATGGTGAACACGCTGCTCAAGGAGGCCGTGTACAACTCCATGCGCACCGGCGAGATTGGTGACGAGGACCTGCGCAGCTACTTCGATAGTCACAAAGACGACTTCGTGGTTCCCGAGAAGGTGCAGGTCAAGCGCATCCTGGTGAAGCCTGATGAGGCGGAGTCCGCTGACGCCGTGCGCGCCAGGGCCGAGGCGATCCGTACCGAAGTCATGGCGCACCGCGATGACTTCAAGAACATCGCCCAGCGTTATTCGGGCGGTCCATATGCTCGTCGAGGTGGGAACATGGGCTTCATCACTGCTGCCGGCAAGCCAGGAGTCTCGGAGGCTGTGGTGACTGCAGCCTTCGCCCTGGGCACAGGCGAGATCAGTGAGGTCTTTCAGGGCGAAGAGGGCTGGAACATTGTCTACGTGGCCAATCGCAGGGACCGTGTCGAGCGCACCTTCCAACAGATGCGGGGCAGCGTTCAGCGCAAGGTCAAGAGCGAGCGCTACAAGCAACTCTTCGATGACTTCGTCGCTGGCCTCAAGGAGGGAGCCAGGATCGAGATTGATGACAAGCTGGTGCTCAGTCGTACGATCGAAGCTCCGCGTCCAGCGCCCGCACCTGCAGCCCGTCGCCCGGCCCCCAAAGCACCTGCAGCTGGCGGAGCCTCGAAGGCTCCCGGCCTGAGCGGGCACGGTCCGGATGATGGCCACGGTCACTGATCGACCGGTGAACCGCTCTTCGGGCTCGGGACGCTATCCGCTGAGCGTGTGGCTGCTTGCCGTTGTCTTTGGCGTTGGCTGCAGCGCACCAGTACATACGGTCGAGCCCGAGGACCCCACTCTGGCGACGCTTGGCATCTACGACATCGAGTTGAGTGACTTTATGCTCGCTGCTCGCAGTCGCACCGCGCCTGGGGAGTTTCCGCGCAGCGGCTCGGGCTTCGAGGCATTTCGCGACAGGCTCCTGCGCGACCTGATGTTCGAGACGATGCTGTTGGTCGAGGCGCGCGGTCACAAGCTGACAGTCTCCGAAGAGGAACTCGATGTTGAGTTGAGCGACCGCCGAGATGAGAGCGGCAGCACACAGAGCGACACGGTGCGCAACAGGGAACTGACGGCGCGCTTCGGAAGTGTGGAAGACTATCGAGAGGTAGTGCGCCGGCGCATGCTCATCGACGGGGCGGAGACGATGGTACGCGCTGATCTGGCTGCTGAGCTCGAGCTGAGCCAGGATCAACTGGACCAGGCCCGCATCCGCCTGGGTGCGACTCTGGTTCAGCCAGAGCGCATCCGCGCGCGCCAGATTTTCGTCGCTGATCAGCAGACCGCCAGGGTGCTGCAGTCTCAGCTTGCGGCGGGGCGCGACTTTGAGGAACTCGCTCAGAAGCACAACGGGGGGAATGGCGACATGGGCTGGATGACCCTGGACTCGGCGCCGCCACTTCTCGTGCAGGTCGCAATGGGGATGAAGCTGGGCGATGTCTCCGAGCCGCACCATTCCTCGCTGGGCTATCACATCTTTCAATTCCTCGGTCGACAGCCCACAGAGCCTCTTTCTCCGGAAGAAGGGCGAGTTGAGGTCGAAAAGCTCTTGCGAAGTGAGTACACAGAGAGCAGATTCCGTGACTGGCTCGCGATGCGTAGCGAGGAGTTCGGGATTGAAGTGAATGAGAAGGCGGTGGGCAAGTTGCACTGCTGCCTCCTGGGACTGCCCTACTGGGGTAAGCCGGGTGGGAAGGACTGAGATGAGCACGATGCGATTCGTACTGGGCCTGCTTCTTGTTGCGATGGTGACGCTGTCCCCCCGGGCGCCCGCCCGAGCAGGCGAGATCGTCGACCAGGTAGTCGCAGTGGTTAACCAGAAGTTGATCCTGCAATCCGATGTCGATGAGATCATCGATCTGGTGGGCGAGAAGGAACTCGAGGGCCTCGAGGGAGATGAGCTGACTGAGGCCGCACGAGAGCTTACTGCCAACGTCGTAGAGGGCCTGATTGGGCAGGAACTCATGGAGCAGGCGATGGATCGCGGTGGTGTCGAGGTGGGCGACCGTGAGGTCGAGTCCGCGATCAGTGATGTGGCACGGCAGAACAAGATGTCGGTGCCTGAGTTGATGGAACAACTGAAGCGTCAGGGCATGGAACCGAAGCAGTATCGCGTCGAGATGCGCAAGCAGATCCGTCAGTACCGCTTCATGGAGATTGAGATCCGGTCGCGTGTAAGCATCAGTGATGACGACGTCCGGGCTCACTTCAAGCAGAACCGTGCGGCCGAGGAGCCGAGCCCTGCCTGGCGCCTGCAGCGCATCCTGCTTGCTATCCCAAAAGATGCGGACGAGGCCGCGCGGGCGAAGATCTCGGATGAGGCCGGGGTGCTGCTCACGCAGCTCCATGAGGGCAAGGACTTTGGCGAGGTGGCGCGGGTACGTTCCGACGATCCTGGTACCCGCGATGCTGGCGGTGAGGCGGGAATCTTCAAGAGGAAGGACCTCAGCGGACTCTTTCGTGCCGCCCTCGAAGCAGCCGAGGTCGGTATCGCAGTGCGAGTAGATACGCCGCGGGGCATCTTCCTGCTGCGGGTCGCCGAGGAAGTCGATGCCGGTCAGGCTGACTTTGAAGAGCAGCGCGCCGCTCTGACGAGGAGCCTGCACGAAGCAGCGATGGAGCGTGAGCTTGAGCTGTGGACAATAGAGCAGCGGCGGCAGGCGCACGTCGAGATCTTCCTCTAGGCGGGTCCTCATGCGTGTTCGAGTTGCGGTTACCCCGGGTGACCACGAGGGTGTCGGGCCGGAGCTGGCGCTCCGCTTGTGGCAGCAACTGGGCAGTATGGATGGCGTCGACTTCACTCTGGTGGGGCCGGCGACCTTGTGGCGTCGCGCAGCCGATCTGGTGGGCGTCCGTGTTCGCGAGCTTCCCACCGTCGAGGTCGATCCGGCGGCAGATCCACACTGGTCGCACCTCGCTGGCGTCGGAGAAGTCGCAACGGCCGTGCGTGGCTGCCTTGACGGTCGCTTTGATGCCGTATGCACCGGGCCTCTGCACAAGGCCACCCTGCTCACGGCTGGCTTCCCCTACATGGGACATACGCCCTATCTGGCAGCTCTGTGTGGGCGAGAAGTGGACGACGCGGTCATGGTGTTTGCTGGCGGTCGGCTGACTGTCGCGCTGGCCACTGTTCATGTACCGCTCTCTCGGGTCCCGATCGAACTGAGCGAGACGGGCATTGTTCGTGCCGCTATGGGTCTGGCCGACGTCGTTCGTCGAGGCTGGGGGACCGAGCGGCCCCGGATCGCGGTGTGTGGGCTGAATCCCCATGCGGGTGAAGAGGGTCGTCTGGGCCATGAGGATGCACAGATAGTCGCGCCCGCGGTGGCTCGTCTGCGAGAGCAGGGAGTCGACGCCAGCGGTCCATGGCCTGCAGATACGGTGTTTGGTAGGGCCCTGCGTGGTGACTTCGATGCGGTGGTTGCCGCCTATCACGACCAGGGCCTGGTTGCGGTGAAGACACTGGACTTTGGAAGCGCCGTGAACATCACAGCTGGACTGCCGGTGGTGCGTACCAGCGTTGATCATGGCACGGCGCGTGATATCGCCTGGCAGGGCATCGCCAATGCGGACGGCATCCTTGCCGCCGCCCGCATGGCGATCCGTCTGGCCCACCCCCTCAGTGGCGTAGCACGTGATGAGGGCAGCGCTGCAGCTGCCATGAACCACTCCGCCAGTATCCGTTGAACCATCCTTCTGAGATCCATACCCAGGAGTAGTTCTGGCCACTTGAGGTGAAGTGGTGCCCGTGTCGGTGTCCGCGGCGAGGAGTGCTCTGGCTGGCGCGGTGCCGATGGCTTCGGCGTTGTCCGTGTGTGTGTCCTGAGTACGACCGATTGCTGTGTCCTCGTGCCCGCCGGCTCCGGCTGTCGCGCGCCCGCTCTCGTTGCTCAGCGCGGCGCTTGATGGCGTCCTGAGCGGCCTGTCGGCGCGCCTGACGGGCGTTGGAAGCCGACGTCCTGCGTTGTTCGCCCCGGCCGCGTCGTGTTCGAGACCTGCTGTCGGGCTCGGGTCGATCAGACCGGCTGCGCTGTGACGACTCCGAACTCGTCCGCCCCGGCGCGTTGCCTGCTTCGGCCGTAGGCACGCTGCCCAGGGCAACGAGCAGCGAGAGGGCTGCGGCCAGCGATAAGGGGGTTATTCCGGCCTTGCTTAGATGCGTGAACTTCATGATCTCTGCTCCTTTTCCGAGCGCTGGCTCCTTGCCAGTGCACTCTCGTTGGACGGGGCAGATCTCGACTCATTCGAATAAAGTGAGAATTCGGGTTTGCGGTGACCATGAAATAGAGGAGCAGTCCAGCGTACTCGGCCCTAGCGTCCGGGGTGAAAAAACTGCTGCAGTGGCGTGCCGTCGATGGGGTGGAAGCTCGGGCCGAAGGGCCAGGCGCTGCCTGCGCGACTGCGATTCTCTCGCGAAAACGTGGCGGTTCCAATCAGACGAGCGCTACCGGGGCCGCCCCGCTGCAGTCCTGGCAGATAGAAGCGCCCGCTGCGCGGGTCGACCCAGAGGTCTCGGTTGAGCGAGCCGTCGTCCTGCCAGGTTGAAAGCATCAGGACCTTGCCTGAGCGCAGCCCTTGTAGGTATCGGAGGTCCGGGTCACGGGGGTGGAGCAGCTCCTCGAGTTGATTCAGGAGCTCGTTGATCCAGTTCTCGGAGCAGCCACCGCGGATGGCTGCCTGGGTGACCTGACCCTGGCTGGCTGCCTGGTCGGCTCGTGTGGGCGCGAAGGACAGAGCCATTGCCAAGGCCTTGCGTGCATCGTTCTCTTTGCCTTGACCGGCGCGCGCGCCGGCCTGAATGGTGTACCGGGTGCGTCGGTCACTGCCGCGCAGCTTGCTAGCGATGCGCTCAGCCAGCTCGTAGTGCTCTTCGTTCAGAGCCCTTTGCGCCCAGACGGCCCGCTGCCTTGCCGTCCAATGGGGGATCTTGCAGTCGGTCTTGAGGAGGACGGGCAGCTCGGGCCATTGATCAGTGAGGCGCCGGTCCATCCACAGCAATTCCATTCGCAGCAGATCCGACTGTCCGGCATCGATGACCTCGACGTAAGCCGCAGCCGCGTCAGCGGCTGTACTGGGGGGAAGGGTGCGGCTGAGCTCCTGAAAAGAACGCTTTGCTTCCTCCTCCCGGTCGATCATCAGCGCCAACTCCGCCGTCTCCCAGAGCACCGCTGGTGGTGGAGGGGCCGCCCCGGAGGACTGTCGTTGATAGAGCTGGTCGACTGCTTCGCGCAGCACACCATAGGCTCGCTTGTAGTGACCGAAGCTGCGCTGCAGTTGGGCGAACGCTCGCTGTCTTCGGACGAACTCCGCCAGGCTATCGTCCGAGACCCGCTTGAGCAGTTCGTCCAGGTCCGAGAGGAGAGCCGGATCGCCCCCCAGTCGACCGCGCAGCGCAACGATCGCGAGGCGCGCATCGGGCCGCCCGCCATGTCGCTCGAGGACCTCCTCCCAGCTCGCCAGAGCTCCCTCGAGATCGCCGTCTGCCAGAAGCTGTTCGGCCTGTTCGCTCGCCAGCGCTACCCCCAGGGTGGCGCGATAGACATAGGCTCCAACGGCAGCGACTACTGTGAACACCAAAGCCAGCAGGAATCCCGTGAACAGGCCTCGCTTACTGCGTCTTCGTCGATAGTAGTCTTCGTCGAAGTCTTCCTGCCCGGGGATTGCTGCGTAGTCGAGGGGAGTGCCCTCTTTGCTCGCCGCTCCATCGGTGCGTCGCGAGACCCTCCCCGAGCCCGAGATTACTGTGTTCTTGTCGTCTGACCTCGGTACGCTGCGCTCATAGCGTCCTTCGATGAAGCGCTTTATGAAGTCCTCAGTGCTGGTCATCTGCTTGGCCTCGCGGGCCATCCCCTCCAGCAGGCGGGCTCCCTCATGCGCATCAGCCCAGCGCATTTCGATGCGCCGATTCAGGCACTCGCCGAGGACCTCTCCGACGCCGGGAAGCGCTACTTCAGCCTCAGCAGTGGCTGTATCCAGATCCAGCCACTGCACGCGCCCGATGATCTCTGGGATCGAGCCCGCCCCAAAGAGCAGCTTGCCGGTCGCTAGCTCATAGAGGATGACTCCGAGGGAGAAGATGTCTGCCTGAGCCGGAAAGGGCCGCACGCCTTCGAGGTGCTCTGGAGACATATAGAGGGGGGTCCCCTTGGCCAGCCCCGATCCGGTCGTAGCCATCTCGCTGCTCGAGCTGCGAGCGATGCCGAAGTCGAGAACTTTCGCGATGCCGCGCGTTGTCACCATGATGTTCGAGGGCTTGAGGTCCCGGTGCACCACCGGGTCGTGTTTGCCGTAGCGCCGCTCGTGGTTGTGTGCGTAGCTGAGCCCCCGGCAGATCTGGGCCGCGATATCCAGGGCGACATTCACGGGGATCAACATCGAGTTGGCTCGAAAGTTACGCAGGATGTTGCTGAGCGAGACGCCATCGATCAACTCCATGGCGATGAAAAGAGAACCCTCGTGTTCCCCGAGTTCGAACACTTCTACGACATTGGGGTGGTGGAGCTGTCCGCCGATTCGACCTTCGTTGATCAGCGCTTGTGGGTCGAGGGACTGGCCGCGCAGGACAGATTCGCGCAGGCGCTTAATCGCGACTTCCTTTTCGAAGCCGTGAGCACCATCCATCCGAGCCCGGTATACCTGGCCCATGCCGCCTTCACCGATGCACTCAAGGAGTGTGTACTTGCCGAGCTTTTGATCCACCGGGAAAATTGTATCAGCGCGTGTCCCTACCTTGCTGCTGGGACCAGCCGAACGGGAGAATCTTCTGTCTACTGTCCACGGCAATATCGAAGGCCTCAAGCCCTCTGAGGTTCGTCAACTGAACAATCTCTATCGACGCAGGCTCTCGCCTCGTCAGATTGTCTCGCCTGAGCTGGCTCGCAACCTCTGTGAGCTGTCCTACGCCACGGGTCGTCAGGTGGGCGTCCTTGTGGACCGTGCCGGTTCGATGACTCATGTGATTGTCGGTGACTCAAAGGGTCTCGAGATTCCTGAACTGGGTCGCTCGCGTGCCGGGTCACGTCGTTTCCGTGGCCTTCGTCTGCTCCATACCCATGTTCAAGGCGAGCCGCTCTCCAACGACGACCTGACCGATCTCTCTTTGCTTCGTCTGGATCTGGTGGCTGCCATCCAGGTGGGGGATGCGGGCCTGCCGGGCACCCTTGAGTACGCCACGCTGCTGCCCCCCGAGAAGGGGGCTGCTGGCGACGCTCCGTCTGCTCCGGCGAACCTCCGGCCGTGGCGTCGAGAGGGACCTCTGCGAGTGCACGAGTTGAATGAGTCCTTCGATGAGTTGATCGCTGCTCTCGAAGGCGAGTTTGCACAGTCGTGGCAGGCAGAGGACCGCAGCGACAGCCGCCCGCGAGCCATCCTCGTAGGGGTCGAGGAGCGGGGGGATGGAGGAACCGCTCGACGCATGGAGGAACTGGAGCGCCTCGCGGATACAGCAGGCCTTCAAGTTATCGACACCATCATTCAGCGCCGTCCTCGAGTCGATCCACGCACCCTGGTAGGCAAGGGCAAGCTCGAAGAATTACTCGTTCGTTCCATGTATCTCGATGCCGATCTGCTGGTGTTCGACCGTGACCTCAATCCATCACAGGGCCGCACGATCTCAGAGAGGACGGAACTCAAGGTGATCGATCGCACCCAGTTGATCCTCGACATCTTTGCGCAGCACGCTCACTCCCGGGACGGACGCCTGCAGGTCGAGTTGGCTCAGCTTCGCTACTTGCTGCCGCGCCTGTCGATGATGCAGAAGTCTCTCTCCCGCCTGACCGGCGGAATCGGTGGCCGTGGGCCTGGTGAGACCAAGCTCGAGGTTCACAATCGCCGCGCCAGGGACCGGATAGCCCGTCTCTCCAAGCAGCTGATTGAGCTCAGCGGCAAACGAGAACTCAGGCGCGCGCAGCGGGCGCGTCGGGGCGTGCCGGTGGCGGCGATTGTGGGCTACACCAATGCTGGTAAGTCGACTCTTCTGAATGCCTTGACGCGTTCCGAGGTGCTGGTTGAGGACCGTCTCTTCGCGACTCTGGATACCACTACGCGCCGCCTGCGCTTTCCGAGCACCCGTGAGGTGGTGTTGACCGACACAGTGGGCTTCATCGAACACCTGCCCAAGGAGCTGCTTCAGGCCTTCAAAGCGACCCTCGAGGAACTGGATGACGCGAACCTCCTGTTGCACGTGGTGGATGCCGCTGACCCGCATCTGGCCTTACATATTGAAGTAGTCACTGAGGTGATCGCCGAGCTGGGCCTTGGAGATGTGCCGGTACAGTTGGTCTTGAACCAGGTGGACCGCCTCAGCGAAGAGCAGCTTACGGACGTGCAGCGTGAACACGATGGCCTGCCAGTCTCGGCCCTGCGCCGCGAGGGGCTCGATGAGCTCCTTGAGAGCATGGAGCGGCAACTCTGGCGTGCGGGGCACGGCGATCTTAAGCCGAAGTGGCAGCGCGAAGCTGAGCGCTATGTGCAGATGGCAGAGCGCGAAGCTGCAGCGCTCGAAAATGGGGACGACTAGTGCCTTGAGCCTGTGGGCTGGTACTCTGTAGTCCCCAAGGAGGGCTTTCTGGCCGTCCTGTGCCTCTACATAGAGAGTGACTCAAGCAGGTGACTTCCGCCAAAGAAGAAACAGAAGAGAAGGGCATAGCGGCACCCGTCGCGTCGCGCTCTTCTGGCTCGGGTGAAGAGGACTCTACCGTTGTCCCGGTGGACAGCGGTATTGAGGCTGTGCGCGCTCAGGCACAGCAACTCTTCGACATGGCGCGTACCTTCGTGATCACCGCGGCCTTTGGGCTGGGTGGTGCCTCGGGGGTGGTCTTTTACCTCTGGCGGGACTGGAAGCTGGGCTATCGGGTGCATCCGGCCTGGTTCGAGCCTTTCGCAGCGGCGCTGCTTGGCGGGCTCATCGGCTTTGGCCTCAGCATGCCATTCGCTCGCTGGTTCCAGGTGCAGGCGGGTCTGGTCCAGGTGCAGCTGCGCATGGAAGAGAATACTCGTGCTGCGAGTGAGACCGCGGAGAAGACCGCTCAGAATATCCGCGATCTTGCCGATGCCACCATGACCGGCGAATGGCCGGCCTCCGAGTTGGATCTGCGCTTCCGCGAGTAGTTCAAGGCGCCGCGCTCAGTCGTCTTTTTTGAGCCCCCGCGACATGACTCGGTGTACTCGGCCCAGGTAGCGCCATGTTGGGCTTTGCCACACCTCTTCGAGCCGGTCCTGCAGTCTGGCGAGCTCCTGCCAGTAGTCCTCCAGGAAGTCGATGGGTACGCCACCTGGAGATCGCTCGGGTGCCTCAAGCCACTTGATGAGAGGAGCCGTGGTGGTGGTGATGGAGTGACGCTCGCGCACCTGCTGCCAGGGCACGCTTCCCTGCCCGAGTCGAAGTGGAATGCCCTGTTCGTGGCGCAGGGCCAGCTCGACCAGCAGATCTGCGATCGCCTTGGGGTCGCGGCTGGGCAACTCGTGGAACAACTCTGTGTCCACAAGCTCTGATGTGAGATCGCAGGAGTTGGTCGCGGCGACCGGAACCCGTCGCTCCAGGGATTCGAGCACCCTTGTGCGTGCTCCAAACTCGGCCTCGTAGCAGGGCAGGTCGACGAACAGCGACAACTGAGCCTTTGAGAAGACGGCTGGGATGTTGTTGCCGGGAATCCAGCCGAGAAAGTGGAACCGCCGGTTGTGGGGGCTGGACAGCGCACGGTCGCGGAACCGGCGATAGCTGGACTCGTCATGACCGCGAAGCGCTCCACCTGTCGAAATGTAGTGGATGTTGGGGTTGCGCTCCATGGCTCGCAACAGGCCATCGAGCATGGTGTCGCCGTCGAGCCAGGTGTTGTAGCCACCGCAGAACAGCACGACGAAGTCCCTCGACTCCAGCACGGGGAAGTCCAGGGGGAGGGGAGAGGTCTCCTCAGAAGCGCTCAGATCCCAGTCCAGAAGTCCTTCAACGGAGCCAGCCATTACTCGGACGAACTCGTGGCCTACTGTGTCGCCAGTCAGTCGGCCAGCCAGACCCATGGCGCCTACCAGGGGACCGCGCTGCGAAGCGGAGATCACTGAGAAGCGGTCGCCACGTGCCAGTGCCCAGCCGAACATCTCGCGGTAGCGGTGGATGGGGTCCGAGGAGCCGGCGCGGTAGGCCCGAGCCTGTGCTTCGCTCATGGGATCGCCCGGGACATCGACCCACAAGGGCTCGTCACCTGCGGCTCGTGCACCTGCGGCCATGGGCAGGAACGGGCCTGCTGTCACCGTGACATCGGGTGCGATCTCACCGCGCAGATCGCGCAGCATGAGAAAGCGTCCCGGTTCATCGGGCCGCACGGTGGCATAGCGGAAGCTGGCCTTGCCGTGAGAGGTGGTCAACTCCATCTTCCGCAGCCCCTGTTCTTCACTGCTACGCTGCGAGGATCCGCCGGCGGTTCGTGGGATCAGGCAACCCAGGGTGACCTCGTGGCCGGCCTCAAGCATTGCCAGCAGGAACTGCCGGGTGCGCAGCGCCGGGAAGCTCATCTCCCGTGGGTTGTCGGCTGGCAGGGGGCCACTGCCGATGAGGAATACTCGCTGCGAGGCCATCAGGGCAGCGCCTCGTCGTCGCCAGAGTGGTGGCGGATCAGACCCCAGTGGTGGGGCAGGTCTATGATGCCATGGTGTTCGGGCGCTGCCGTCACCTTGATCTCGTAGAGCTGGTTGTGCCAGACGTGAGGCTTGAGGTGGTTCTTGTCGTAGAGCGCCACGCTGAACCGATAAATACCTGAGAGGAGCGGCAGGTTCGGATAGTGCAGGAAGTAGGTGTAGATGCCGTGGTAGGTGCCTTCCATCGCCTTCACTTTGTCGAAGCGGGTGTTGGGGCCGAAGATGTACAGGTCATCGTTGCGGAACAGGGCGACCCCGAGGATGGGCCGATCCACGGGTGCGAGGGTCTTGAAGGTGACCGCCACCGTTAACGCTTCGCCTGAGGCGAACTCGGCCTTCTCCTGACCCAGGCCGTCCAGGGTGCGGACCGTGAGAATGCGCACCTCGCCGGTGCCTGTGACGATGGGTCGTTCACCGTGGGTGTCCTCGTAGTCCGCGATCTCTTCAGCGGTGCGCCACTCGGTCTCAGCGTCGGGGAAGTGCAGCACCCGCTGCAGCATCCCTCGAAGCTCCGGGTCCTGGGTGGTCGAGAACCACGGCGCTTCAGGACGATTCTTCATGCCCCGTTC
>CAZEIY010000018.1:18837-19985 GCA_964512375.1 uncultured Rickettsiales bacterium
TTGTTCCGGCGAATTGGAGACGGAACCCTCCTCGGCAACACGACGACCCATGGCGCGAGCGTGCGCGGACTCTGCGCCTCCAAAAATGCGTGCGCGGATGCGCCCCTCGCGGTCCCTGGCAACGTCGACATAGGCGTTGATCACCTCAGCCGTCGGGCCGCGGTGCACGATGCGCCCGGCATGCAACCACATCACCTCGCTGCACAGTCCGCGGATGGCGTGGAGGTCATGGCTGACCAATACCAGCGTCTTGCCCTCGCTGAGCAGTTCTTCCACCTTGCGGATGCACTTGCGCTGGAAGTACTGGTCACCTACTGCGAGCACTTCGTCGATGAAGATGACGTCGTAGTTCATGTGAGCGGCGATGGCGAAGCCGAGGCGCAGCTGCATTCCTGTCGAGTACGTGCGCACGGGGAAGTCGATGAAGTCTTCGAGTTCGGCGAATTCGACGATGCGCGGATAGATGATGCTGATCCGCTCCTCGGGGAGCCCCATGATCGAGCAACTCAGGCCGATGTTCTCGCGGCCAGTGAAGTCGGGGTGGAACGCCATGTCGAGATCGAGCAGGCCGGGGCGGCCCGACCGAACCTCGAGCTTGCCTTCGGTGGGTGTGGAGATCCCCGACAGGAGCCGTAGCAGGGTGGACTTGCCGGCGCCGTTGGAGCCGACCACGCCAAAGGCCTGTCCACGTGGGATCGAGAAACTGACGTCCCGGAGCGCCCAGAACTCGACGTGATGCTGGCGATTTCCGAAGAACTCCCAGATGCGGCCACGGTCCGAGTTGTAGATGTCGAAGCGTTTGCCCAGACCGTTCGCAACGACAGCGAAATCGCCGGCATCGGTGCGGTGCTCCGTACCCTGTTCGGGCTCGGGCGGAGGGACGTTGTGTTTGCTCGCGGGCAGGTTCATCGCTCCTCGTGGTCGCCGATCGGAGAACGGGAAGTCGTCTAGAGGATAGCGAGGGGACGCCTTTCTCGCCACTACACGTCACGTTCGGGGCCGCGATTGACCTCGCGGCAGCAACTCAGGGAAGGGGGTCTGCCCCCAGGGTTTCTCCGACGTGTACGGCCCAGAGCGTAGAGAGAAAGCAGCGCCCATCCAGGGCCCAGCCCGCTGAGTTCTCTGCCGGGTTGCGGTAGGCGACGAAC
>CAZEIY010000018.1:19995-23385 GCA_964512375.1 uncultured Rickettsiales bacterium
GCTGGCCACGTCACCCAGTGCCGCCTTGTCAGCCAGCCAGCCGTAGGAGCCGACCATTGCGATCCAATAGGCCTCCAGGCCGGCCTCCAGATAGCCTTGTTCCACCTCATCGGCACCGAGACCGCCCCCACTGACCTGCCAGTCACTGTCTACGAGCCGGTCGAGGGAAATCAGAGAGAGTTCGCGGAAGTCGGCCGAGATCGTGATGTCGTTTGCGGTGAGCAGGAAGGACAGGTCGATGGTGGTGGGTAGCTTCGGGCAGTCGTCTTCGTGCGACTCGTCGTCGGGGCGCGCGGACATCACGGATAGTTGGCCTCCGCAGCCGTTGCACGCGTTGCTTTGAGCTGTTCCGAAGCGAGCAACGGCCTCGAAGCGAAAATGCTGCCTGCAGATGATGGTGGCGGTGTCGATGTCGGACCAGTAGATGAACTGGAAGTGGCCGCTGAGCATGGTTGATTCGGAACCTGCGGCGGAGGTGGATTCTGGGATGCCGTCCAGGCTGGCCGCGAAGGTCACGTAGTGGATGCCATGGTCGTCGAGGGCAACGGCGGAGTCGTCGTCATCGCCCGGTGCAGCGGAGTCGTCGTCGTCGCCCGGCGCAGCGGAGTCGTCGTCATCCGCTGGCGGGACACTCTGGTCGCCCGCACAGGCCGCGAGACACAGAGCGAGAACGAACGATAAGGCCAGGATAGGCGCGTAGTGGCTAGGCTTCATTGGGGCTCAGCATATCCAGCGCTGCTGGCGCGGCAAGGGTCGACCACAGCCCGCGCCCTCCCGGACCCGAAAAGACGACGTCACACCAGGTCGGGGAACTCGTGGCTGTGCCGGTGGAAGGTGAATGCACCGAGCACGAAGGTGAGCACCGCGCTTGTCCCAAAGATGACCACTGAACCCCAGGCTGGGAACTGGTGATTGAGAATGAGCTCGCGATAGATGCCGACCAGATGCGAGAGGGGGTTGAGCATCAGCACGGGTGAGAACTTCGGTGGGAACAGCGACTCTGGATAGAAGATCGGGGTGATGAACATCCAGATCATGAGCACCGGGCTCAGCAGGTGCTTGATGTCTCGGAAGAACACCTGGGTGGTTGCCAGGAGCATCCCCAGGCCCTGGGTGAAGAGCAACTGCATCACCAGAATCGGAATCACCAGGAACAACTCCACGGAGAGACCATGTCCTATGACCAATGCCGCGATACAGAGCAATGCGAAGCGGACGAGCTGATTAAAGCCTTCGACCAGAACGATGTACGTACACAGCACCGAAGGGGGAAAGCGCAGCTTCTTGATCAGGGGAGCGTTGTCGCGAAAAGCGCTGGTGCACCGATTCATGGATTCCGACACGCTGAGCCAGGGGATCATCCCGCAGAACAGGAAGAGTGCATTCGTGCCGGTCGAGTAGCCCTCGTGAAAGGAGACACCGATGATGACCGTGAACACGAAGGTGTAGGTCATCAACTCGAGCAGTGGGTGCACTACTGTCCAGAAGAAGCCCATCAGCGAACCGGCGTAGCGTACTCGAACGTCTTTGAGAAAGAACGAGCGCACCAGTCCCAGGTAGTTGCGTAGAAGTTCCTCCCACACAGCGGTGGTTCCAGGACTTCGAACGGGGGTGCTGACAGCCTTGCTCACAGGCTGCAGTGTTGCATTCCTGGGCGGCTATCGCCACGTGTTGCTGTCCTCACTTTGTCGCCAGCCCAGCTTTCAGGGCGATTCATGCCCCGGGTTCTTGCTAGAATCTCCAGTCTCTGACAGAACCTCACCTTCCATCCCGGTCTTCCTGGAGTCCTCCCGTTGAGCTCTCTCCCACTTCGCCGCCGCTGTTCTTCCAAGCAGCTTGTCCTGCTGCTCTTCGTTCTTGCTTGTCTTTGTGGCTGCGGGGGCACCGGTGATTTTGTCTTCACCATCTGGGGACCAATTGACACCGGGGATGGCCCGGAGGATGTGAACTACATCTGGGGCGGCGACATCGAGGTGACCGCCTTCGCTCATCAGCCTGTGGTGACCAGCGCCGATGGCTCGAGTCGTGACTTTCTCGAAGTGGTGCTGGTGAGCGCTGCGCAGCCGGTTACCTGCGATGCCTATACGGAGTATCTCAGCGCAATTCAATCCGTTGAGAGCTATATCGACGAAGTAGAGTCGGCCACGACTGAGACGGTGCCGACGACTGCGGATTGGCACGAGTATGTGTGCCAGTACACCCATGGAGCCGCTCTGAGGACATTCGGTGGTAGCAGCTCCTATCGAGCTGTTCATACCCTGGTGTTGGTTGATGCGGCCAACCCGGGCGCTGCTCCGGCTTCCGGCCTGTTCGGTCCGCGGCAGACTGTCTCGCCGGACCTCGAGGGTAGCTCAACCCGTTTCTTCGGCGCCGATGCTTTTGCTGAGCTCTCCGGAGCGGCGGTGCAGGACCCGATGTGGACCTATGTGACCCGTACCTATGAGCGCAGCCACCACGGCGAAGGAATACTCCCCACCACGGAGGATGATGCGCTATGGATGCAGGAAGATCCCGATCCGATCACCTGGTGCGGATCTCTGCTCACACAATTTGATGTCGAGGTCGATGAACCCGCCAATGTGTACCCGGATATCGCGGCGAAGGCGTTGCAGGCGGCGACCCATCGCTACTACCACCAGTACACGACGCAGCCAGGCATGAATGTGGGAAATAACGGCGAAGAAGAGCCCATAGGCCTCACACTTCCCGGCTGGAGTGAGGTGTCGACAGCAGGGGGTGAGCTGGCGCTGACGGTCATCGGAAAGGCGAGTCGCGCTCCCTCGGGGATGCCCTTTGCGAACATCGGCGTGACGACTCGTAGCGACCGTATCTCTGTGCAGCCCTGCCCCGGATTGAGCCCCTACGTGCGTACGGTCTGGCCCGAACTCCTCTAGCAGGCTGCCGATCTACATGGGTGGTGTCTCTCCGGCGCTGAGAATCGCTGTTGACAGCGTTTGACGCTCTCGGCTTAGATAGCCGTCCTTCTGGTCGGGCCTGCTCGGCTGCTAGAAGCAAGGAGCCCCAATGAGTCGACAGTTTTGGTCTCCCGGTGCAGCATCCACCACGCTCGGAGTGATCGAGGGAATTGTCGTCGACAACAAGGACCCCGAGGGTATCGGTCGCATCCTGGTCCAGTTTCCGTGGCTTCCCAACGAAACGAAATCGGCCTGGGCTCGCCTGGCTACCCCCATGGCTGGCAAGGAAATGGGGCTCGTGATCTATCCCGAGAAAGATGACGAAGTGCTCATCGATTTCGTAAACGGCAACGTGAACGCGCCAGTAATCATCGGCAGCCTCTACAACGGTAAAGAGAAGCCGCCTTTCGACAACGCGGACGGCGAGAACAACATCCGCACCTTCGTCTCGCGCAGTGGTCATGTCATCGAGATC
>CAZEIY010000019.1:0-14406 GCA_964512375.1 uncultured Rickettsiales bacterium
TGATTGGGGTTGGCGTCGTTGGGGCAGTTGTCGGCGGAGTCATCGATGCCGTCGTTATCGGCGTCACTTCCTGTGGTGCCGCCGCCGCCAGTGCCGCCGCAGACTGAACAAGCCCCTCCATCCACGCAGTCGGGGTCGGCGGGTACGCCCGACTGTCCCCCGACCAATGTGCCGTTGACGTCGCAGCTGTCGCCGCAGTCGACGCCGCCACCAACGTCCGGGGCATCATTGTCGATGCCGTCAAAACAGATGGCACAGGAGTCGACAATGCTCTGGCTTCCGGTCGGTGCCGCGCAGGAGTTGTCCGGCTCGTCGTTGGTGCCG
This sequence comes from uncultured Rickettsiales bacterium, assembly GCA_964512375.1. Classification (GTDB taxonomy): domain Bacteria; phylum Myxococcota_A; class UBA796; order UBA9615; family UBA9615; genus UBA6601. The sequence continues at coordinate 325 of CAZEIY010000019.1, forward strand.
CCGCCGCCTGGGTCGGATCCGCAGATACTTAGGTCAAGGCAACTCTGGTCGTCGCAACAGGCAGGCAGGTCGCCGTGGCCGCCACCCCCGCCGCTACAGAAAAGGTCGCAGTCCTCGTCGTCACAGTCGACGTCGCCGTCTTCGTCGTTGTCTTCCCCGTCTTCGCAGTTAGGGCAGTCATCGGGTGCGCAGTTCACTCCTGATTCACTGTCGATTCCGAGGTGCGCGCTGTCATCGTCTCCGGGAGGAACACCACCGCAATCGCTCATGTCCTCGCAGTCAGGCGGATCATTCAGGCAACACTCGGGCATGTTGGCTGTGTCGTCGTCGTCACCTGCGTCGTCGTCACCTGCGTCGTCGTCACCTGCGTCGTCGTCCCCCGAGTCGTCGTCATCACCGGCCATGCAGTCGGGGTGGCCTGCGCAGTCGTCATCGAGGCAGTCATACGCGCCGTCACCGTCGTTGTCGGCGCCATCAGTGCAGTCACCTGGGTGGCGACCTTCGGGCTCGACCTGAGCGCAACTGATGACCACGAGCAATGCGGCAAGGGGTAGTAGAGATGCTAATAGGACGCGGGTGGGGTACTTCACAAAGGCCTCCGAGATGACTCCACGCTAAGATTAGCCTGTTCTATTGTTCGTTTGCAGGGTTTCCGTGCGCACACACTAGGCCTGGCCGGTAACCGGCTGGCTTTCAGCGAGCCTGTAGGCCTTCCAGCCAGGCGATTACCTGCGACTCGAGCTCTAGACGGTTGCCGCTGTTGTCGATGACGCGGTCTGCGATCGCTGCCTTCTCTTGCTGGCTCAGTTGGCTGTCTATTCGGGCTCGTGCCTCCGACTCGCTCAGCTCCTCACGTGCCATCAAGCGCTGTAGCTGTAGCTGCTCATCACAGGTCACGACGAGCAGGCCGGCATAGCCCTTGTAGCTACCTGACTCGACCATCAAGGCTGCTGAGACCACTGCGAGCTTGTGACCAGCGGTGCTGAGTGAGGCGAGTCTTCGTAGCGTCTCAGCGATGATGGGGGGATGGGTGATTGCTTCGAGGTCACCCCGAGCCTGCGGGTCCTGGAACACGATGGCGCCCAGCGCGGGCCGATTGAGGCTCCCATCCTCTCGTAAGACGACACGGCCAAAACGCTCGGTGATTGCGGCGAGGGCGGGCTGCCCTGGTGAGACGACATCGCGGCTGACCTGGTCAGCATCAATCACGGGAATGCCGCGCTCTAGCAGGAGCGCCTCTACGGCGGACTTGCCGCAGGCGATGTTTCCGGTCAGGCCCCAGGTGAGCACTGTGGGCAACGGGCAAGGCAGTGGATGCTCATCAGTCGTCTTTCAGCTTCTCGATGTAGCGAAAGATCGTCCGTGGGTCGACGTCCAGGGCGCGCGCGGTGGCCGCCTTGTTCCAGGCGTGTGCTTCTAAGCAGTCCTTGATGTAGCGCTGTTGGAAGCTCTCTTTGGCGTCAGCGAGAGCCTGCCAGCGCGGCGAGGCAGCGGCATCTTCACCAGAGAAACCAAGGTCTGCGGGGCCCAGGAAGGCTGCTTCAGAGAGCACCAGCGCTTTCTTGATGCGATTCTCCAGTTGGCGGACATTGCCGGGCCAGACATACGAGCGCATGGCCTCAACGGCTTCCTGATTGAAGCCGCCTGCTTTGGACGAGTACAGGCGCGTGAAGCGCTTGAGGAGGTGCTTGGCGATGAGGATTACATCGTCGCCACGGTCGCGCAGTGCTGGAAGTGAAATCACCAACTCATTCAGTCGATAGAACAGGTCTTCTCTAAAGCGCCCGGCTGTGATCTCTTCACTCAGGTCCTTGTTGGTCGCTGAGACGACGCGGATGTCGACTGGACGCGCCTTACCTTCTCCTACTCGCTCGATCTCGCGTTCCTGGAGCACCCGCAGCAGCTTGACCTGGAGGTTCATCGGCATCTCGCCGATCTCGTCGAGAAACAGCGTGCCGCCGTTGGCGTCCTCGAATTTACCCTGCTTGTCGAAGAGAGCTCCGGTGAAGGCGCCCTTCTTGTGGCCAAACAGCTCACTCTCCAGGAGGTTCTCGGGGATGGCGCCACAGTTGATGCTGACGAAGGGGCCCTCTCGGCGGTTCGAGCGCTGGTGGGTCTCGCGGGCGACCAGCTCCTTGCCAGTGCCTGTCTCGCCAGTGACCAGCACGCTCAGGTCGGTGGGAGCGACCTTGCTGATGGTACGGAAGACCGTGACCATCGACGCATCGTTGCCGATCATCGTCCCGCCCAGCCCGGTGCCGGCCTGGACGTCTCGAGCGAGGTCCTCGTTCTCAAGCCGCAGCTCATCGAGTAGCAGGGCGTTATGCAGAATCAGTCCGGCCTGAGCAGCAAAGATCTTGAGCAGCTCCAGATCCTCGAGAGTGAACAGGCCCTCGATCCCCTCGTTGCCGAGGTAGAGCACACCAATGAGGTTGTTGCGGGCCATGAGCGGTACGCACATCACCGAGCTCAAGCGCAGGTCGAGGACGCTCTTGCTCTGACCCAGCACGGTGTCATTGAGGGCATCCGAGATGATGATGGGGCGACGTTCCTTCAGGACTCGCGCGATGACGGAGTCGCTAACCAGGCCTCGGTCACTCCCCACATCGACACGATCGACATTGCGAGCGGCTGGAATGTGAATGGCGTCGCCATCGACGTGAATCAGGAAGCCTTTGTTCGCTCCACATAGCGAAATGACTGCATCGAGCAGGGTCTTGAAGATCTCAGGGACCTCCATGCCAAGGAGGAGCTTTTCGGCGAAGGTCGTGATCTTTTTCAGGCGGGGGTCAATGCTCGCCGCCTCAGCTTTCTTCGTGTCCTTGCGCGGGCGAGCCTTCGCTTGCTCGCCCGGCGCTGTCACCGAGAACGCGATCTCGGTGCCCCCCATGAGGAGCAGGTCGCCATCCTTGAGTGCGTAGTTTCGGCGGTCGCGGCCGTTGACCAGGAGTACGGCTTCCGGGTCGAGGGAGGTGAGCACCCAGGTCTTACCATCACGCAGAATCTGCGCATGGTAGGGCTCGATGCCCGGGTCGGAGATAGAGAGGTCGTTGTCTCCTGCTCTGCCGATTCCGCACAGCTTGCGGGAGATCTCGAAGCGTTGGACCTGCTTCCCATCGTGATAGGTCAGAAATGGCACGGACGAAGCCTATCCCCGGCACTGCCACCGTGTCGAGGCGACGGCTCAAGGTCACCAGAATTCAAGAGCGAGACCTCTCGGCGATAAAGCAAGCTGAGGTCTTCGAGGTCGCTTCCGCTTCAGCGCACGCTGTCGGTTCGATGGTCGTCGTTCAGGATGTCGTTCGTATACGCGGCGCAAGGCCAGCGAGATGACGACATCAGCGATCAGAGCGATCCAGAACACTGAGAAACTGATGTAGTTGCTGTAGCGCCCAACTTCGGTCACAGCGAAGCCTGCCGGGCTGAGATCCTGGATGAGCGCCACCCGCAGGAGCACGCTGGTCAGGTTGAGAGTCAGCGCTGCGATCTCGGTACCCATCATGAAGTTTGCTGCTTTGGGATGTCCGAGGAATCGCAGGCCGATGCCAAGAGCCGGCACGAACCAGCGTCGTCGAAGGACACGAGTTGAGGTCCCGCTACTCTGTAGCTCTGGAAAGAGAATCTCTGGGGGCTCCGAAACCGGGCCATTTGCTGCGATATAGGCGTCTCTCTGTCGGTTGTAGAACTCGAGGATGTCCGGGCGAGTTGTTACCGGGCTGGGAAGGTGATCGGGATCCAGTCGAAGCGCGTAGTGGAGCTTCTCGGCTGCCCCTGAAGAGTGTGGCGCTCCCTGAAGCAGCATGGTGAACGCGTAGTAGAGGAAGCCCTCGTGGAGATCCTGCCGTGTGCGCAGCTTTATCGGGCTATCGAGCACGCTGGCGAAGTTGGATGCAGCCTGGTCGAAGTCGCCGCGCTCGTAGTGACTACGAGCTTCCTGCAGCACCTCCTGTGCGCTGAGTTGGCCCTCTGCTGCACCTTCCGTTGTGTCGTTGTCAGAGGCGTCCTGGTCTGGACTGGATTGTTCAGGGTTGGGTGAAGTGCTGCTTGAATCGGCTTCAGCGGCCCATGCAGTAGGGATGGGGCAGAGCATTGACGCAAGGAAGAGGGCTGTCAGTAGGCTGACGAGGAGGAGCGCTCGTGCGGCACAATGATCGCGGTATGTACTCGCCTGCCACCGGGTTACCAAGGTCTACACTCCCTCCTGGCTCTTGGCCGCAGAGGCGAGCCGAGCCTGATGGTATCAGCGCGGCAAGGTCGCGCGGAAGAAGCCGGGAAACTCACCATCGTTGGTAACCGTGTCGTCCCAGATTTCGCCGCTTTCGGGGTCGGTGAGGAGCACGTGTGCACCTCGGACTCCGCTCTGACCGATGGTGTACAGAAAGCCATCAACCAGATCGCTGCGGCGTAGCGTGATGGTGAGAAGTCCGGTGTCTGTCGTGAGGAGGTCGAGCTCGCCATGGCCGCGGGCAAAGCGCTGCTCGCCGCCCTCGATTTGCTCTGGGGGGAGAACCTCCACCTCATAGATGTCGGGGATAAGTTGACCAAACCATGCGCCATTTTCATCGGTCGTCTCGCGGTAGGAGTAGAACGGCGGTGCGGTCATATGGAGTTCAAGGTTCGCTCCGACCATCGGATTGCCGTTGTTCTGCTTTACCTCGATGCGAGCGATGGTACTGCCGGGAAGCGTCAGGTCCACCTCGACCAGATCGGTTCCGACGGCGACCTCGAAGTCTCTGGTTGCGGTACCGAAGCTGGGGTCTCCGTGCCGGGGGAACGCTGTCGCTCGGTAGTTTCCGCGCGGCAGCGTCAACTCCCAGCGTCCCGTCGCGTCTGTTTCGAATTCGGCGCGGAAGGTACCCCCGGTGAATTGGGGGCCATGAGGGGCTGCCGGGACCCAACCTTCAATCCGAACCCTGCCTGTGGTGGTTGTGCCTCCCGTTTGCTGCAAAGATCCCAGGATCTGTGCTGTGGGTAGAACCGGGAACTCGATCTTCATGATCAGGCCGGCGAGAAGGGGTAGAACCTGATTGTCGATGCGGATTGGAGCGATAGGCACGCTGCCGTCTGCAGGGGAGCTGACGACGATGTCGTAGAGGCGACCGGCCGGAACGTCGAAGGTGAAGTTGCCGAGCGAGTCGCTGGTGACGGTAATTCCCAGGGGCCGGTCGGGTCGTCCGGCTTCATAGACGCTGACGACCGCGCCAACGATGGGGTTGTCGGCTGTGTCCACGACCTGTCCCAGAACCGGAGATACGTCGGGCAGCACCCAGGGTTCTGTTGAGCCCTCTGAGAGAAGGGGTAGTTGTTCGATGTATTCGGCGGGGTTGGAGCCCGTGAAGCAGTCTGGCGCTACAGCCAGGTCGTAGTTGCTGGGCAGGACGGTCTGGACGAACAGACCCTGGGAGTCCACTACACCGCTCAGATCGCCGAGCTCACCGCTGCCATCGAGAAAGACGCAGACGCCACTGGCGCCGCTGCCGTCCTCATGTTGTACCTCGCCGGTGACGGTTATTGGAGCGGTCATCTCGACGTAGACGAGGTTGCTGCCATCCCAGTGGTGGCTGGGGCCGGGCTGGCTTCGATAGCTGTGCTGATAGGGTCCAGGGTCGTGGAGCACTACGCCAAAATCCCTCGCAGGGGGGATGGGGCTGCTTTCCTCGCAGTTGGCGCCCAGAAGTAGGGTTGCCGCGCACGCGATGCTGAGCATGTGCCGAAGCTGCACTGTGCGTTTCACTCGCCGCTCCGGGGGCCTGCGGGGTCATTGCCAGTGCCGCTGTTCTCATTCAGGTCAGGGGCGCTGAGGGGAAGGAAGAAGTCGTCGCCATGGGGCAGGACTACTATCGGCCAGGTGGTGATCTGTTGGTTACCTCCAGCGCGGACCGCGAGCTCAAGGTCGGCCGTATATGGATGCGGAGCCCAGGGTAGGGCATCACTGTCGAGGTCGATTCGTGCCACGCCGCTTGCGATGACATAATCGCTGCGTCCCGTGAGGCCGTTGGGTCGGATGGTCCACGTGACCTGGTCAGGGTCTGTGATCCGACACTGAAAGCGCCGCTTGCCGGTGGTGGCCTCCAGGAGCACCGGTCTGGTCTGGTCATCAGCCCAGGGTCCCCCTGCGTGTGGACTACAGTGGCTGCTCCCCGGCGGATCGGAGGGGTCCGGAAGCGGCTCCGCCTTGTCTGGCGGGTATCCAGGAATCCACAGACAGGCCGACACCACCATCGAGGCAGCGAGAGTCAGCGTGAGTCGGGAGATGAGCCGGTGGATGGTCTGCGAGCCTCGAAATCGTTCAAAAGGGGTCCCATGCATGCTTTGGACATCTGCGCGAGGGTTGCCCTGAGCGCGTCGCTCGGAATGATAACAGCCTGTTGACGTCGTCTCGGGACTGAAGCTTGCTCGCTGGTCGAGTCTTGCGTCCGCCTCAGGGCCGAACGACTTGTACGGTGCCGGGCATGAGGTCCTTGGACTCGACTCCACAGGTGATCGAGATGCGCTTGATGACCTTGCGGTCATTGCGGATCGTGAATTGGAATTCTCCTCGCTCGTTGAGCATGACATCGCGCTTCTCGCCCAGGACGCCCATGTCCTCACCGTTCATTTCGAGAATGGCAGTGGGAGGGAAGTCTTCGAAGCGGACGCGAGCCGGTTTGTAGCGTCGGATGATGGTCTTCTCGGTGTCCTCGTTGGGTAGGACAGTCACCATTTCCCGGTGTTCGAAGTGATACGCAGTCTCTGGGAGGACTACCTCGTGCCTTCCGCTGGGTAGAGACACCGGGTTCATGGGTGTCCAGTCAATGTATTCATCATCGATGAAGACCTGCCCGGCGCCGTTCACAGTGATGATACGTAGTTGGCCGGTTCCTGCGGGAATAGCGGCAAGAGGCTCTGCGGCAGCGGTGCGTTCACCCGCCTCGAGCACAAGGGGGGATGGCTCGCTGCTTGGGGGCTGCCTGGTCGTAGATGTAGGCTCGGACTTACCGACGGGTCGTCGTGCAGGCGCTGGAGCTGCTGATCTCTCTTCCTGCCGTGGCTGGTTCTGAGCTGTCTCAAGATTGGCCGTGGGGGGCACCTCTTCTTCGGTCGGGGCCGTCGCCTGCTCTGGAACAGGTGTGCGCTCTGCAATAGGGATAGCGAGCATGGGTACGGGGGCGAGGCGGGCAAGGGGCACAGGCTCGCCATTTTTGGTTCGCAAGCCATCGCCGGTGATGCCAATTATCGACACAGCTATTGCCAGTACTGCAGCGAGAGCCCACCAGAGGACCTTCGAGCTGGTTCTTCCCTGCTCGTTCTTGCTCGGTGGACGCATGCCCTCGATGATCTCGATGACCTCGCGGTTGTCACCGTCCAGGGCCAGCACCCGGTGAAAGGTGCGTAGCGCCGCTGCGGTGTCCTTCCTCGAGACCTCTGTCTTGCCTCGCTCGACCAGGGCGGTCATCAGGTGCTGGAGAAGATTGTCCTCGTAGCCCTCTGAGTTGCTGAGATAGCTCTCCACGTTCCAGCGGCCTGGCTGCTCAGGGTCGATGTCGACGCTGCGCAGGAAGACGTCGAGGTCAGCCCGCACCTCTGAGGCCGACGAGTAGCGCATGTCGCGGTCCGAAGAGAGACAGCGAAGGATGATTGATGTCATTGCCGGGCTGAGGCTTGGCACGCGCTCGGTTGGGTCCTGAAAGTTGCCGTCGATGATCGCCTTGAGTACCACCGATGGATTGCCGCCGCGGAAGGGCAGGGAGCCGGTCACCATCCGGTACAAGACGATGCCAAGGGCGAACAGATCCGAGCGGTGGTCGACCTCGGAGTCCGTCGCCTGCTCAGGAGACATGTAGGCGGGACTTCCAACCAGCGCCCCAGTCATGGTGACGTGGCTGTCGTCGACGATACGGGCGATGCCGAAGTCCATGAGCTTTACCGCGCCGGCCTCGTCGATCATGACGTTCTCGGGCTTGAGGTCGCGGTGAACGATGCCCTCGTTGTGGGCGGTCTGCATTGCATCACACAGCTCGCGGGCTATGAGGGCTGCCGGTTCTGCCATGATCACGCCGACCTGATCGAGCACTTGTCGTAAGGTGGGTCCCTCGATGTATTCGGTGACGATGAAGCACTGAGGGGACTCGGGGCCGGAATAATCGAAGATGCGCAGAATGTTGGGGTGGTGAAGGCTCTCGATGGCATGGGCTTCGCGTGCGAAGCGCGTGCGATTCTTGGCCGAGGATGCCAGATGGGGGTGCAGAACTTTGATGGCGACCTTGCGCCCCAGGGTCGTGTGTCGCCCCAGATAGACGACGGCCATGCCGCCCTCACCGATCTTCTCGATGACCTCGTATTTCTCGATGACTTGACCAATCACTGGGCGATTCTACCCGGTGTAGCGGTGGGGTCAGTCTTCGAATCTCGAGCGCGGTCGATGAGGGCCGCCACCACAGGTCGGTCTGCGGTAGGAAATGGTAAGTCCACCATTTCCTCTGCTCTGAGCCAGCGAATTTCGTCGACGCCAAGGGTTTTTGCCGGTTCATCGCCAGCCTTGCAGCGATAGATCCTCAGGTCGAGGCGTCGCGGCCCTTCGGCGTGGTCGAGCACTTCCATGAAGAGATCCCCGACCTCGACCTCGATACCCAGTTCCTCGATCAACTCGCGGCGGAGGGCACAGCTATCGTCTTCGCCGTCCTCGACTTTGCCGCCGGGAAATTCCCATGCACCGGGCCACGAGCCGCTCGCAGGTCGTCGAGTGATCAGGAAGTACCCATCGCGCTCGATCAGAGCACCGACGACACGAAGAGAGCGTGCCTCGGTAGTCACTCAGCCCCGTATCGTGGTGGCCTTGGCGCGCTCCTGGCGGCGTGCCTGGAAGGTCTCGAGGATAACCGCGGCACTCTCCTCGACGGCGCGCCTTGTGACATCGATGACCGGCCACCGGGGATTTGAGCGAAACAACTCATTAGCGTAGTCGAGCTCCATGTAGATGTGCTCGATGGAGCCGTAGTTGGACTGCGACTTGAGCCCCAGGTTACGGATACGTGCCAGGCGGATGGCATGTAGCGGTTCGGGCTCGATGGTGAGCGCGAAGATCTTGTCCTGGTTGACCTCGAACAGCTCGGGTGGCAGGTCAATGCCGAGAACGATCGGGATGTTCGCCACCTTGTAGCCCTTTTGAGCGAGATAGGTGGACAGAGGTGTCTTGCTGGTGCGGGACACTCCGATCAGAACGATGTCGGACTTGTGTAGGTAGCGTGGCTCGGCTCCGTCGTCGTGCTTGACCGTAAATTCGACAGCGTCGACGCGGCGGAAGTACTCGTCGCTGAGCATCGTCTTTCTGCCCGGGATGCCGCGTGGTTGCATGCCGCCCAGTTGCTTGGAGATGCCTCCGATCAGCTGCCCCATCAGATCGACGCATTCGACCCGATACTTGCCCGTCGCTTCGTAGATGGCCTCGCGGATCTCTGGATTGACCAGAGTGAACACAATCAGCGCATTTTGCTTTGCGGCGAGTCGAGCGAGAGCTTCGACGCGGCGAGGGTCAGTGATGTGCGTATAGGTACTTACATTCACCAGGTAGTCTTCGAATTGAGCGAGGGCGGCTCGGGTCATCGCCTCTGCTGTACCACCGGTGCTATCGGAGATGACGAAGATTGTGCTTGGTAGCGCGGGGGAGTCTGATTCTGTCATGGCTCTTTTATACTTCGAGGGAGGTCGACGAAGGTGAAGCAGCTACCTGCTAGACTGCGGCGCCGCGAGTATAACCACGAACCATCTCCCCGGGAAGCAGAGCTGCTTAGCCACTCTCCAGCACCATCTGTCGGCGTTCTGCTCGCTCAAGCTGTGCAGCGCTTCGGGCCTGCGATTGCTCTCCGTCGCCGTCGTGAGCCGCTCAACTGGAGCGTGTCTACCTGGACAGAACTCGGCGAGCAGGTGCGAGCAGTGGCCGCTGGCCTGCTCAGCTGCGGGGTGAAGCGTGGGGACAGTGTCGGCCTTCTCTCAAACACCCGAGTCGAGTGGACCGTCTTGGACTATGCCGCCATGTCGATTGGTGCCGTGGTCGTTCCGATCTACCACTCGAGTACACCCCAGCAGATCTTGTTCGTCTTACGCGATAGCGATGCTTGCATGTTGGTCCTCGAGAGCCGCGTTCAGCTTGAGGAACTCACGCCCTATCTCCGTGATCTGAAGACCCTACGCCGCAAGGTGGTCATCGAAGTCATGGACCTGCGCGATGACAGTGACGCTCTGCTTTTTGACGAGCTCATTCGGCAGGGGCGACGCTACATGCGCGACGAGGGTGGAGACTTCGAGGCGGTGCTTCGTGCCGTGCAGCCGGATGACCTCGCGACCATTGTGTACACCTCCGGCACAACGGGCTCCCAGAAGGGGGTCCACCTGAGCCATGGCAACATTCTCGCGGCGATCGCGTCGATTCACGAGGTCCTGCCAGTGGGGCCCGACGACACGACCCTGCTGTTTCTTCCGCTGTCGCACATTTTCCCCCGCCTGGCACAGTTTGCTGCTCTTGAGTACGGCTTCTGCATCGCCTACGCGCAGCGGGTCGATCTGCTGGCCGAAGTGCTCGCCGAGGTCCGTCCGACCTTCTTCTTTGCGGTTCCGCGAATCTATGAGCGCATCTATCATCAGGTGGTCTCTGGATATCGGGAGTTGCCGCCCTTGATGCGCACGATGGTTCGTAAGGGTCTCGAGGCTGCTCGTCAGGGAGAAGAGTCGCCTCGTTTGGGCAAGCGATTGGCCAAGCATTTTCAAGGGAAGGTCGTAGAGAAGACCTTGTTTGAGGGGCTCCGCGAGGGGATGGGTGGCCGTCTTCGCTTCTGCGTCTCTGGTGGTGCGCCTCTCAATACTGAGGTCGCCGAGTTCTTTCGTCTCGCCGGGATCGAAATTCTTGAGGGCTATGGGCTCTCAGAGTGCGTTGGCGCTGCCACGATCAATCGCTTCGGAGACAACCGGCTTGGTACCGTCGGCCGTCCTCTACCCGGTGTGCGAGTAAGGATCGCAGCGGATGGCGAGGTGCTGCTGCGTGGTGACATGCTGTTCGGCGGCTACCACAACCAGCCTGAAGAGACCGACCTGTCGCTGAGTGAGGATGGCTGGCTACATACTGGCGATGTCGGCACTCTGGATGCCGCTGGGTTTCTGATCCTCACGGATCGCAAGAAGGACATCATCGTCACCTCGGGTGGCAAGAACGTCGCTCCGCAGCGAGTCGAGGCTGCGATGCGCTTGAGTCCGTACGTGTTCGACGCCATGGTTTTTGGAGACTGTCGGCCGCACCTGGTCGCACTGCTCACCCTCAGTGAGGACGAAATCCGGAACTTCGCCAGGAGTCTCGATCTACCTGTTGATGACTGGGGAGCCCTGCTGCGTGACTCACACGTTCGCGCTCTCCTCGATGCTGAGGTGGAGCGCTGTAATTCCCGCTTGAGTCGCTTCGAATGGGTCCGTTCATTCCGCATCCTTCGGCGCCCACTTAGTATCGAAGGTGGCGAGTTGACCCCCACGATGAAGGTGCGAAGGCGCATCATCTGGGAGCGGAATCGTCCGCTGATTGAGGCGATGTATGCGGAGCGTGCGCCCGCCTGAGGAGGCTCCTGTCTCGGAGTGCTCTGCCCTCCTCCTGTTCACCTGGGTGCTATGTCACGCGAGCACCTTCAGGAGGGTCTCCGTTCTCTCCTGTTCCGCTCGAAGTACCGCTAGATTGGCCTCATAGGCACGACTCGCGCTGATCTGGGTGAGTGCTTCCTCGGCCAGGTCAGTACCTGAGTACTTGCCCAAGGCCGCACCGGTCTCGACGTCGAAGCGCGCGGGGCCGGCCTGCTGCGAACTGGAGACCCGAGCCTGGACACCGCCGCCGGGCCGCGCCTTGAGGTCGACACGTTGGGGGATGAAGTTGTCGGTCAGCAGGTTGGCGACGTTGTGGGCGGAGCTGTGCAGACGGGCCGACTGAGCCTGGAGACCACTGACGGCAATGGATAGCACTCCGTTCATTGCAAGGCTCCGCGCAGCCCCCCTGCGTGCTTATCGGCATCGTCGCGCGGGACTTTAGGAGAAAGTGTCGGTGACATGCCCGAGTCGATGTTGCTAGCATCGGACGCCCGATCGCCTGATCCTCAGTCGGTCCCTTCAAATCATGGGTCCGGTCTTCCGGACTGCAGCGGAGAAGAGCACGCGATGGCCTCCAATCCCTCTGAATTCTTCAAGACCAAGGCAGAACAACTTCAGGAAGGCGGCGGCGCGCTTGATGGGATCAATGCCATCTATCAGTTCAATTTGAGTGGTGACGATGGTGGCTCCTGGGTCATTGATCTGGCCTCCGACGCCAAGGGTGTTCGTGAGGGTGAAGAGGATACCGCTCAGTGCGTCATCTCGATGACTGCACCCGACTTCATGTCGATGATCCAGGGCAGCCTGAATCCACAGATGGCGTTCATGACCGGCAAGCTGCGGGTCAAGGGCGACATGGGGCTCGCGCTCAAACTGCAGTCCATTCTCGGCTGAGGCCCCCCGCGAGTCTCAGTGCAGGTGAACATGCCGTCCCCACCGCTCAGCGGAGTACGCGTCCTCGATCTGTGTCGCCTCCTTCCCGGGCCCTATGCCACCTGGTTGTTGGGGGCCATGGGTGCGGACATCGTAAAGATCGAGGACACAGGGGTAGGGGACTATGCTCGCAACATGCCGCCAATGATTGGCGATGTGTCGGCGATGTTCCACGTGCTCAACCGCGGAAAACGATCGCTCTCCATCAATCTCAAGTGTGACGAAGGCCGATCGCTTCTCTTGCGCATGGTCCAGGACTGCGATGTTGTCATCGAGCAGTTTCGGCCGGGCGTCATGGAGAGGCTGGGACTCAGCTACGAGGCTCTACGGGCCGTGAAAGAGGATGTCATCCTCTGCAGCCTTACGGGCTACGGTCAGAGCGGTCCACTAGCGGATCAAGCTGGCCACGACCTCAACTATCAAGCGCTGGCCGGTACCTTGTGGATGGAAGGCGTGGCAGGCGGTCCTCCCACCGTGCCGGGCCTTCCGAGCGGCGATCTGTACGGTGCGATGGCGGCTGTCAGCAGCGTTGTTGCTGCACTGTTTCGTCGAGAACGGGGCGGTGGTGGAGAGTGGATCGACCTGTCGATCAGTGATGTGGTCGCTTCGGTTGGAGCCCCTCTGCTGGCTGCAGCAACTCAAGAGGGGGAGCACGTGCTCGGTCGGGGAGAAGCTGCCCTCAATGGGGGACTGGCGCAGTATTCAACCTATCGTACTTGCGATGGCCGCTACCTCGCCATAGGAGCGCTCGAGCCGAAGTTCATGATGCGCTTTGCCGAGCTGGCCGGACATCCCGAGTGGCTCCAGGTGATCCCCCTTCCTGGCGCACACCAGGACCCGCTGAGGGCCGAGATCGCCGCAGTTGTCGCTGCCCGTAGCCGCGATGAGTGGGCTGAACTCCTCGAGGATGTCGACTGTTGTGTCACCCCGGTTCTGAATCCCACAGAGGCGGCGACACATCCCCACTTTGCGGCTCGGGGGCTGGCAACCCGAGCTCCCCAGGGCGAGGGCTCTGCGTGCTGGGTCGACACTCCTCTGGGTCCTGGAAGCGACAAGGAAGCCCCTATGCAGGGTGAACATAGCGACCAGATCCTTGCTGAGTTGGGCCTCAATGAAGCCGATTTGGCTGCTCTTCGAGCTCGCGAAGTAATTCGCTGAGTCCATCGAAATCGGCTGAGTGTCTTGCTCCTCGGCTGCTTCACTTTAGAATGTGGACACGCGCGGGGATGTCGCTTGTGATACCTCCGAGCAGGGTGCGCTTCCGTTAGGGATTCACGCCCGCCAGTGCCTCCAACCGAGCAATGCAGATGAGCGGCAAGATCGTTGAAATTCCCCTTCTGGCTATCCGCAACACCGTAATTTTTCCGGTGCTTGCCTTTCCCATCAACGTAGGGCGTGAAAAGAGCCTTCGTGCGGTGGATCAGAGCATGGAGGGTGATCGCCTCATGGGGATCGTGGCGCAGACCGACGCCAAGATCGAGGACCCGAACACCGGTGAACTTCATCCCGTGGGGACCGCGGTGAAGATTCTCAAGTCGGTGAAGATGCCGG
>CAZEIY010000019.1:14416-16298 GCA_964512375.1 uncultured Rickettsiales bacterium
GCTCAACGTCATCATCCAGGGGATCTCGCGCATCAAGATCCTTGAGTACGTGCACACCGAGCCATACCTGCGTGCGCGGGTTGAGATGCTTGAAGAGGAGGAACTCAAGGGTGCTGAGGTGAGTGCTTTGCTGATGAACCTGCGCGAGGAAGCGCAGCGGATCATCGAACTGAGTCCTCACATCCCGAGCGAGGCGTCGTTTCTGGTCAAGAGCATCGACAACCCCGCGATCCTGTCCGACATCGTAGCCAGCAACCTGAGTGTCTCTCTGGAAGAGAAGCAGGATCTGCTCGAGACTCTCGACGTGAAGGAGCGGATGGAGAAGGTCGTCGCCCTGCTGACCAAGGAGATCCAGGTTCTCGAACTCAGCAACAAGATCCAGATCGAGGTCAAGGGCGAGATGGACAAGGCCCAGCGTGAGTACTTCCTGCGCGAGCAGATGAAGGCCATCCAGAAGGAGCTGGGAGAGGTCGACACGCAGCAAGAGGAGTTTGAGGATCTCAAGCGCTCGGTGAAGCGCGCGAAGATGCCACGTGAGGTGGAGAAGGTCGCTCTGAAAGAACTGCGGCGCATGAGTCGCATGAGCCCCGGCGCTGCTGAGTACACCGTCTCTCGCACCTACCTGGACTGGCTCATCGAGTTGCCATGGCAGGTCTCGTCCGAGGACAACCTGGATATCAAGCACGCTGAGCAGGTGCTCGACGATGATCACTACGGCCTCACCAAGGTCAAGAAGCGCATTCTCGAGTATCTGGCCGTGCGCAAGCTTAAATCCGACATGAAGGGTCCGATTCTGTGCCTGGTGGGGCCCCCGGGAGTGGGCAAGACTTCGCTGGGTAAGTCCATCGGCCGCTGCATGAACCGCGAGTTCGTCCGGCTGAGTCTGGGTGGTGTGCGTGATGAAGCGGAGATCCGAGGTCACCGACGTACTTACATCGGCTCGCTGCCTGGTCGCGTTATCAAGGGTCTCAAGAAGGCTGGTACGAACAACCCTGTCTTCGTGCTCGACGAGATCGACAAGCTAGGCGCCGACTACCGGGGCGACCCCTCTTCGGCCTTGCTGGAGGTGCTCGATCCCGAGCAGAACAATACGTTCTCGGATCACTACCTCGAGGTCGACTTCGATCTCAGCTCTGTGCTCTTCGTCGCGACCGCCAACCAGATGGGTCCCATTCCAGGGCCGCTGCGCGATCGCATGGAGGTCATCGAGATCCCCGGCTACACCGCCGAGGAGAAACTGCACATTGCCCGTCGCCACCTCATCAGCGACACCCTTGATGACCACGGACTTACTGATGAGCACATAGAGATCACCGACGAGGCGGTCATGGTGCTGATCAACTCCTACACGCGGGAAGCTGGCGTACGCCAACTTAAGCGCGAGTTGGCGGCGGTCTGTCGTGCGGTGGCCAAGGACATCGCTTCGGAAGAGGCGGACGGCAAGGTGACGATTAAGGCGGACAGCATTGAGGACGTGCGTGGTCCCATCAAGTTCTTCCAGGAGGTTGCAGAGCGCACTGCGTACTCAGGCGTTTCGACCGGACTCGCCTGGACACCCGTCGGCGGTGAGATTCTCTTCATCGAAGCCACCCTCATGAAGGGCAACGGCAAGATGATTCTTACGGGGCAGATGGGTGATGTCATGAAGGAGTCCGCACAGGCGGGCATGTCCTATGTGCGTACTCGAGCGGCTGCTCTGGGTATCAGCCAGGCGTCCTTCGAGGAGTTCGACATTCACCTCCATATCCCGGCGGGAGCGATTCCCAAGGATGGCCCCTCTGCTGGCGTCACCATGATTACGGCGATTGTCTCGCTGTTGACTGGTCGTCCGGTCAACCACGAGTTGGCGATGACCGGTGAGATCACCTTGCGGGGCCATGTG
>CAZEIY010000019.1:16308-23181 GCA_964512375.1 uncultured Rickettsiales bacterium
GGCCATGTGCTGCCGGTGGGTGGGATCAAGGAGAAGGTGCTCGCTGCATCGCGTGCCGGTATCAAGCAGGTGCTGATGCCCGACAAGTGCGAGAAGGATCTGATTGAGATTGGCGATGACATCGATCTCGATATTGAGTTCACTTTCGTCAGTCGGGTTGAAGAAGTCCTCGAGTTCGCCCTTGGCAAAGACATCTTTGATGGGAAAGCGCGTGGTCCTCAAGAGGGCATGCCGCCGCGTAAGAAGACGCGTACCCGGAAGGCTTCCAGCAAGAAGACCGCCAGCAAGAAGACCGCCACCAAGAAGACCGCCACCAAGAAGACCGCCACCAAGAAGTCGACGAAGAAGAAGCCGGCTTCTGATAGCGGTGGTGCACCGGCGGGCGCCTAGCTCGCCTACCTGGTAGCCCTTGCGGCCTCGCCGAATTGCTCGTCGTCTTCTGGCGCGTTTGCGTCACTGGGGAAGTCCGCATGTGCACTGCCCAGGCTGCGGTGCTGATGCTCCGCTCCCCGCTGCAGAGGTGGAACTACGCTGTTTCACCTGCGGAGTGCAGTGGCTTCGTATTGACCTCAGTGGTGACCACGACGTCGACTGTCAGCGCGTGCGCGAACACGTCGCCGCTGAGCCTGAGGCTTGGACGATCACCTGGAGGCCATTGATTGTTGACAGTCCGGGTGCCTCGGCGGACAGCATAGGGGTGCCTCTCGAGGCTGCCTTCCTCTATCGGTCGCGCCGGTCTGAGTCCAGCGGGATCTAGCCCCGATGGGCTGTGCATAGAGTGCCTGGCCGGTCGACGCGGCCACATTTGGAAGCAATACTGCGCTAGCGATGAACATCACTGTAGTCACACGTGAGGACCTCTTTCCGTTGGTACATGGTGCCGCGGTCAAGATCGTTCGCACTGCGGAGGCGCTCAGCCGTCTCGGCTGTGAGGTCACCGTGGTCACGGGTGATCGCCTGCGCTACCACCTGTTCAAGGACGGGCGTCACGAACTCATCGACTACCCGGCTCGTTTCGTGGCCGCTACTAGGCTCTCTCCTCACCTGGCTCCGATGTTTCAGCGCCTTGGGGTTCCTGACTACTGGCGGTCAGTCGAACACCTGCTGCGTAGCCTTGGCTACCCCGAGGATGAGCACCTGCTCTACCGTCCCGTTGTCGATCCAGACTTCTGGCTCCGCACTGTCTATGTCGGTCGCCGTCATCGCAGCGAGTGGTTCCAGGCTGAATTCCCTGGTTTCCTGGCGCCAGCCTGGGTGGCTGCGCGGCTACTCCGCAAGCGCTGCTCTGTCGTGGAGCACAACGTGGAGTGGAGTCGCCTCGCCGACACCACAGAGCTAAGCGAGGCGACGCTAGCGCAATTCCGGGGCATCGAGATGCAGCTATGTCACCTCGCTGACGAGGTGATCACCTGCTCTTCGGATGACCGAGAGTTGATGTTGGCCGACGACTTCGAGCGCGGGGACATCACGGTGATTCCGCATGGCGTCGACATCGAGAACTACGGCAGCAAGACCGGAGTCGGTATTCGCGACCACTACGATGTCCCGAAAGATCACACGCTGATCTTCTTTCACGGAACCCTGCACTACTGGCCCAACACCGTGGCCTGCCGTGTCTTTGCAGAAGAGATCCTGCCGCGGTTGGTTGACCGTGGCCGCAAGGTCAAGGTGCTGGCTGCCGGCCTCAGCCCACCTCTGGGGCATTCCCACCCCGATCTCATCTACGCGGATGTGGTCGAGGACCTGGTGTCTCATATCGCCGCTGCAGATCTCTGCGCTGTTCCTCTGCTCGACGGTGGCGGCACCCGGCTGAAGCTGCTCGAGTACTTCGCCGGCTCCAAGGCCGTGGTCAGCACACACAAGGGCGCTGAGGGACTCTACGCCCGCGATCAGTACGAGATCATGTTGGTGGATGATGGCGACTGGGACGCCTTCGTGGATCGTATTGAGTGGCTCATGGACCATCGTCAGGAGGCGCTCGGTATGGGGCGAGCAGCCTTTGACTTTGTCTCGCGATATAGCTGGATGGATGTCGCTGGTGCCTACCTGGAGTTGTACGAGGATCGTCAGGAGGTGCGCGGTGCAGACTTCAACCGGGTCCTTGAGCAGCGGGTGAACCGAGATGGGCGGAGTCTGGCTGAGCTGGGCGCCGAGCAGTTGGCGATCAAGCATGCCGAACTGAGCCGCATCCAACGTAAAGAGCAGCACGGCAACGACAGCAAGGTGCTCAAGGTGCTCGATGGCAGGAGTCCAGAGATCGCCCACTGGACCGAGGGCGAAGTCAGCCATGAACTCAGTGATGAGGACATCGTCCAGCACCTGCCCGTTGAGGTGGACTGGCAGAAGCCCCGCACGATGATCCTGCTGCTGAACAAGCGCTGTAACCTACGCTGCGACTTCTGCGATCTCTGGCACTACACGGACATGATGCCGTTCGAGAGCGCGGCAACGATCATCTCCCGTGCTCCCAAAGCTGGGGTCAAGACCCTCGTCATCACCGGAGGAGAGCCCTTCGTTCACCCCAGAATCTTCGAGCTCATCGAGATGGCTCGTAACCTGGATTTGGGCGTGAACATCACGACGAATGCGACCTTGCTGGTTAAGGACGTCGAGCGGCTCAAGGCCAGCCGAGTGAACTCCCTGTCGATCAGCCTCGATGGCTTTCAGGCGACGCACGATCGCTTGCGTGGAGTAGATGGCACCTACGCCGAGGTGATGGATGCTATCGACGTTCTCCAGCGCGAGACCGATATCTGGTTGAACATTTACTTCGTGGTCACCAATCAGAATGTGCGGGATCTGCCTCGAGTCTATGACCTTACTGTCGAGAAAGGGATTGGCTTCGATTTCTGGCCCGTCAATGGCTATCCGCACCTGTTCATCAGCAGTGACGAGGAGAAGGCTGCCTACGAGCAGGCGATCGCGCACATCTCGAAGACCAGCGAAGCAGTGCGTAATCGCATCGACTATTACCGGTACGGCATGGAGTACATGGATGGTCGCCGCGATCACTTCCGCTGTCTCGGCTTGATCGAGCAGTTCGGGGTGAACCACGAGGGACAGCTCGTGCCGTGTTGTGTGTGGGACCAGAAGGGCCTACAGGTAGGCAGCGCGATCGAGCAGCCTCTGGATCAACTCTTCTACAGCAAGGAAGCCCAGCGGCTTCGGGAGCAGATCTTTAACGAGGGCTGCGTGGACCAGTGTTTCAACCACAGCTTGTACGAGTTTCAGGCGGGCACAGGTCTACCCTTTGTGGTCAAGGCAGCAGCGAGCCCGCTCGATGAGGCCGCGGCAGTGGTCAAGACCAGCGGTCAGGAGCGCGGCGAGCAGGCGCGGGCGAAGCGGAAGGCAGCGGCTAAGGCTCGACGCAAGAAGGCGAGCGCGAGTTGATCCACACATCCTCGTTGAACCTGCCCGGTTCCTATCTTGTGCTTGAGTTGACCAATCGCTGTCCACTCAAGTGTGGCCATTGTGCGGTGGCTGAGGCCGACGACGGGCACCCGCACTACAGCGTCTACGAGCACATGAGCGAGGGTATGGTACGAGAGCTCCTCGTCGATCTGCGCTCAGCGGGGCTTCGGTTCGACAACCTCGTGCTGTTCTGGCTGGGCGAGCCCCTCTCTAATCCACGCTTCGTGGAGATCTACCGGATCATCCTCGAGCACAGCGGCAAGGGTGAGATCTTCTCGAAGATTGAGGTTCACACCAACGGCTTTCCGCTGGCGACCGAGGTTGCTCTCGCTGCCCTCAACAATGCGGAGGTTCCCCAGGTCTGGCATCTGACGATGGATGCCATCCACAAAGAGACCTTTCACATCATTAAGGGCATCGATGCGTTTGCGAAGAGTCAGCGGCAGGCGCTCAAGATGGTGAAGCTGAAGGGAGAGACGAACTCACGATGGCCGAAGTTGGCGATGCAGTTCATCGTCTCGGACGTCAATCACGGCGAGGCCGAGGAGTTCGTTACGTTCTGGGAGAAGGCCTTCGAGGACGCCCACTTGCCGGTAAAGACGACCGGATTTCATGTTCCTGTTGATGGGCCTGAGAACTACATTTTCCTCAAGAGCCTGGACTGCCCAACCCCCGAGGAGCAGGACCGTCAGAACCGCGTCTACGTCGGGTTGATGGAGCGCCTCGGCCTGAGCTCGCCCGTAGATCCGGATGCCGAGCGTCGGGTCAACGACGAGATCCCGAGGACTTTGCTGACCACGTGCTCGGGCTTCTTTAAGTCACCTACGATTGGTTCTGATGGTCGGGTCACGGTCTGTACACGAGACAATGCCTATCACCTGGCTGTTGGTAGCCTCAAAGACAGCTCCTTCTCGCGGATCTGGCTGGAGAGCCCGGTACTCAATCGACGCCGCCAGAAGGTGGCGAAGGGGGACTACAGCGAGCTGCCCTTCTGCGAGACCTGCTTCATTCCACACTCGGTCAATTACTCGGGTACGAACCATGAGGAGCTTGGACAGTTTCTGGCCGGGGCGGGGCTCGACGGGACACTCGTTCCCCCCAGTCCGATGCCCGCTGCGGCGAGGCCCTTCCCCGACGTGTATCCCGGTAAGAAGGTCCTGCAGGTCTATGAGGACCGCACCGGTTCTCGGGCGATTGCTGAGGGAAGCTGAGATGGCCTTTTTTATGGGAGACGTTGCGCGCTTCGTGGACAGCTCGGTTCTGGAGCCGCTGAAGCTACGTCCGGTTGAAGGGTTACCTGCTCAGATCCACATCTCAATAACGGATCGTTGCTGTCTTCCTTGCCGCATGTGTGACATCTGGAAGATCAAGCCAGGTGAGGAGATGACGACCGGAGAGTGGAAGGGTGTCTTCGACCAGATCGCACACTGGGCCGGTGCTGTTGGTCTCAACTTTGCCGGTGGCGAGCCTTTCTTGCGCAAGGATCTTCCCGAGCTGACTGCCTATGCGACGTCTCTCGGCTTTTCGGTGACTGCCAACACCAATGCGACTCTGCTCAACGAGAATAAGGTGGCTCAGATTGCCGACTCGGGGCTCGACATCCTGTACGTGTCGATGGATGGCACGAGCGCAGAGACCCATGACTACGCTCGCGGAGAGGCGGGGACATACGACAAGGTGATGGCTGCTTTGGACCGTGTGGACAAGGTCGAGAATCCGCGCGTGATTGTTGCCATGATCATTAATCGCATCAACATCCACCAGGTCCGTGAGATGGCTGACTGGACGCTCGAGCGCGGCTATCAGGTTGTGTATCAGCCGCTCTTTAGTACCTTCGGTAAGGTCTACGACCCCAAGTGGTATCTAAGCAGCGAGCTGTTCCCTCGCGAGGAAGATCTGCCAGCTCTGGATGAGGCGCTCGACTACCTGATCAACATCAAGGAAAACGATGGTCATGTGTGCAATGCGGTGGGTCAACTGCAGGAGATGAAGCGCTACTTCCGAAGCCCGGATGTCAGCAATGGTTTGCCTTGCAACGCCGGTCACTCGGATCTGAGCCTCGACCCATACGGCAACCTGCTGCTGTGCTTCTGGCTACCGCCGGTCGGTGACGTACGCAAGACACCGATCCCCTGGATGTGGAACTCGATGAAGTCGCAGCGTCGCCGCTGGGAGGCGTATCACTGCCCCCGCACCTGCAACATGCTGAACTGTAACTTCGAGCACATGTAGAGGTAGCTCGGGGCTGCTCTCGCAGCTACGGTGGGGTGCCGAGTTCCTTGCTCCGTACGGCGAGGCTCACTTGTCCTTGCGCAGTGAAATGAAAATGCCTGTCTCATCTATTGCTCGAAATCGGCCGGAGCAGGCGGAGGCCGCTGCGGGAAGCAGCGCGGTACAGAGACGCGGGTCAAAGTGGTCCAGGTCTCTGAGTTCCTTCAATCGCGACAGAAGCGGTCGGTTGGCTAACTTGACTCCCTCGGTGGGCAGGCCGCAGAGCTCAATCACAGCGAAATCGTCCGTCTCATTCGCCACCCGAATTTGCTCTGGCCTCGCCGCCCGTAGGACCGCGCGCAAGCGCATGGGACAGGCATGTACCACGATCGCCGGCGGAGCCGCGGTAGCCCCGGGGAGACCGTCGAGTAGATCAGTCAGAACGGTGTCTTTGGTTACGGGGTGTTGGAAGTAGTCAGCACTGCTGCCTACGAGAGTTCGTAGGCCATCGACCCCCCTCGTCATTCCTTCAGGGATCGAGTGGCCGTCGAGAGCTGCCAGCTCGGCCCAGCCGGAGACTGCGGCAAGGTGACCACGAATGTCGTGTAGGAGGGTTCGTAGAACCAGGTCGGCGTACAGGGCGTCCAGGCACAGGGCATCGTGTTGGGAGCTCACGGCAGTAGCTCCAGTTCTTCATGGACTACTGCCGCGCGTGGCCCACCGGCGAGGTCGGCCAGGGACACGAGTCGGGTTCTCTGCTCGATGTTGAGCTGAGGAAGCATGCGGAAGCAGAGTCTCCGGAGGGCGCGTTCGTCGAAACGGGACCATCCTTCGGGGAAGGGGTCGAGTGCTTCCTCGAGGCTGGCGAGGGGGAATTGCATCAGCCACCGTTCGATGGCCTCACCAGCAGGAGTGTGGTGCATGCCCGAGAGGAAGATCCGTACCATGGCCGGGCGTGCGCTCTCTCCGTGTGCCTGCTGCAAGATGCCGGTCATGGCGGTCGCTAGTTGCTCGGTCGCTGGCTCAGGGGCGATCGCTACCAGCAAGCTCTGGACCGCGGTGAGCGCGGGTTGTTCTACTCTGCTGGCGAGAATCCGCCACACAGCCCCCTGAAGGCGGTCGCCCGCCTCACGAGAGAGGCGTAGTCGTCGCGGCAGGACTGTGCCGCCGAAGTTGTCGATGAGGCTGGCGGTCGAGGCGGCGTTGGCGAAACGCGCGAGCGCAACATCGTCGTCCTGCCAGATCGGGCTG
>CAZEIY010000020.1:0-23087 GCA_964512375.1 uncultured Rickettsiales bacterium
TCGACGCGAACCACACCTCCCTCGGAATCAAGATCCTCGGCATAAACACCATTGGCGGCGAGAACGGCAACTCATTCCTTACCAGTCTTGTGGCGCTCCCATGGATGCAAGATGACTCAAGCACCGAGGTGGCTGACCTCTGGAGTGCTGGACAGCGGAGCCTGGTGATTCTGGATGAGGAGAATCTGCCAATCCAACGCTACGATCTCTCGGTCCACGATGTCTGCCAATCCGCTGAGGCTTCGGCACTTCTGAACCTGCTCGTGACCTCGGTGAGCCCCCCTGGGGACGACGACGACAGCGCCTCGTCCAACTGATTTCCTCCCGTCCTGAAGTGCAGGTAGACACCCCACTGCCGCATCTCTACAATTCGCGCGATCGGTCCAAAACTCCCCTTGTGTGAGGCACCTGAAGCCCATGAACGAGTCCAAGATTGTCGCCAGCTTCCAGGAGTTGGACCTCTACGACCTCAACGAATTGCTCACCGATGAAGAACGTATGGTCCGCGACATGGTCCGACGTTTTGTAGACGACGAGGTGCTGCCCAGCATTGAGGAGCATCATCGCGCCGGAACCTTTCCTGTCGATAAGCTGAAGGCGATGGGTGAACTGGGCCTCTTCGGCCCAGCACTCAAGGGATACGGCTGTCCCGGTCTCAGCAACATCAGCTATGGCCTGGCCATGCAGGAACTGGAGCGTGGAGATTCCGGCTTCCGTTCGGCTGCTTCTGTTCAGGGTTCGCTCGTGATGTGGCCCATCTACGCGTATGGAAGCGAAGAGCAGAAGAACAAGTACCTGCCCAAGCTGGCCACGGGCGAACTCATTGGCTGCTTCGGTCTCACCGAGCCTGACCATGGCAGCGATCCAGGCAGCATGATTACCCGCGCGGAACGTACCGCCGACGGTTGGGTCCTGCGCGGCGCAAAGATGTGGATCACAAACTCCCCCATCGCCGACCTGGCCATCGTCTGGGCTAAGGTACGAGAGGATGATGGTGACACCATTCGCGGCTTCATCGTTGAGTCCGACATTGACGGCTTCTCGGCACCGATTTTGAAGAACAAGTGGTCTCTGCGCGCCAGTCTGACCGGCGAGCTGGTGTTCGAGGACTGCAAGCTACCCGCTGATGCCCTGTTGCCGGAGTCGCCGTCTAATCTCAGGGGGCCGCTCAGCTGCTTGACCCAGGCTCGCTTCGGGATTTCATGGGGTGTGCTCGGGGCAGCTCATGCCTGCTTCGACTCGGCGCTCCGCTATACCCTCCAGCGTCAGCAGTTCGGCGGCCCACTTGCACGCTTCCAGATGGTGCAGAAGAAACTCGCTGAGATGGCAGTGGACATCACCAAGGCGCAGATGCTTGCCTGGCGTCTCGGTCGGCTCAAGGATGCCGGCACGATGACCCCGACTCAGGTCTCATTGGCTAAGCTCAATAACGTGGGAATCGCCCTGGACATCGCCCGCCTCAGTCGTGAGATGCACGGCGCCATGGGGATTCTCGACGAGTATCCGATCATGCGGCACATGATGAATCTCGAGTCGGTGAAGACGTATGAGGGCACGAACGACATCCACACGCTGTCGATAGGTCGGCACCTGACTGGCATTTCAGCCTTCGCCTGATCGTAGCTCTCCGCCACTTGTGGAGACCTTGCCTGCAGTCTGCTTCGCTAGAAGCTTCCCTGGAGGATCCCGCCCAGGCCCATCGGTGCCGCTCGAAGCGTGACCGCGGTTGAGCCATCCCGCTTCTTGCCCAGGCGCAATGCCGTGGGATCTTTCTCGTGGGGCTTCTCGGATCGTAGCGCCAGGCCGACGATGATCGCTGCCAGCCCGACCGCTTGAGTAACGGTGAGCATCGCGAAGCCTGGGTAGATTCCCTCGGTCCAGATGCCAAGGAGCAACGTGCCGACGATGGGGACTGTGGTGATGAAGGCCCAGGAGCGAGGTACGACACCTTCCATCGCCATGAGTCCTGCAGTGAAGAAGCCCAGGCTGTACGGGATAGCCAGAGCGGGCACGCCCACCGTCAGCAGGATGCGCTTCTCAGTGCTGCGTTTTTGCCACTGCCGGTGAAGTCGAAGTCGGTTACGTCTCGACTCTTCCATCTTCTTACGTTCGGCTCGAGCCTGGGCGGGTGCCGCTTGAGCTTGGCTCGAGATGTCATCGTCCGACGCACTCGGCGTCGTCGGCTGGAGCTCTGGTTCGCCGTCGAGGCTGCTCGTGGGCTGGCTGGACTCAGCCGGAAGTACGCGCAGGGGCACCGCGACCTCGAAAGAGACATTCCGTCCCGGATTGTGAAGGCTTAGTGCCTTGTCTACTGCCGCTGTGATTCGGTCGATAGAGACACCATCCATGAGCATGAAGCGTGCTGAGTCCAGAGCGTCTCTTACCTGGCCGGGTTCGGGGGCTACGCCGATACCTGCGTAATAGCGCATGATTTCGATCCGCAGTCGGGCGGTCACGGGGTCATCGCTCGTCACGGTTTCGCTGGTCTCGCTGTTTTCGGTGTCGGCCTCCGGTGCTTCATCCCCATCAGGGGTGCTTTCAGTGGCTTCCTCCTGCGCCGCTGTCGCGCTGGATGGAAGCGCCAGAATGCAGAGCAGGACAAGGGCCCAAGGGGAGATACGGGTCATGAATTGGCTCCAAAGGTCTCACGAAGGCCTTGCTCAAGTGAGCGCGGCTGCCAGTCGAAGTCTCGCACGGTTGGGGTGATGTTGACCTCTGTGTTCTGTAGGAAGGCCATTACCTGGTCGATGTTGGCGGGGGGATGTTCCATGATCCGGCCAAGGATACGTGCTCCCAGCAGCGCGATGTTGGCGGGGACATGAAGGGGACGGGCTCGGGTGCCTTGCGCCTTGGCGACCAACGCGATCAGCGTGTTGATGGTCACGAGCTCGGGCCCAGCGACGTCATAGGTGCCCTGCAAAGCTTCACCTGTCGTGAGCGCAGAGAAGAACAGCTCGATGGCGTCGTCGATGCAGACCGGTCGGAGACAAAATTCCCCGTTGCCAGGGATCGGCACCACCGGCAAGCGCCTGATGGTCTCCGAGAACTTGAAGAACTCTTCGCTGTCGGCCCCGTAGATCATCGTTGGACGAAGATGCGTGACCTGCAGTTCGGGAAAATCGAACTGTTCTTCTGCCAGTGCTTTGCTCTCTCCGTAGCTGTCGCGTAGCTCTCGGGCGGCACAGGTGGATGAGATGTTGACGACCCGGTGCGCTCCCTGGTCGCGTGCGGCCACGGCGAGGTTCCGGCTGCCGTCAACATTCACGCGGTGATTCTCGCCGGGATCAGAGGAGTAACCCAATCCAGCCAGGTGGAGCACTGCTCCGCAGCCGCGCGCAGCAAGTTGGAGGGATGCGAGATCGAGCAGATCTCCAGAGAATAAAGTGACGCCGGGGCCACGCAGGTCCCGGCCCTTGTCCAGATCTCGGACCAAGGCATGGACCTCAGCGCCCCTCGCCACGAGACCTGGAACCGCATGTCGACCGACGAAGCCGCTGGCGCCAGTGACCAGGATCGGTTTCCCGAGCGGGGAGCTCATCCCAGGCCCCGGTCAATGAGCTCGACTTCGTCAAGTCCGAGGAAGTGCCCTACTTCGTGGTGCACCGTGACCCGAACCTGCTCAGCCATCAGGCGGGGGTCTGGGCACAGCCTCTCAAGATTGCGCTGAAACAGGTAGACGTGAGGCGTGCTCTGAGGTGTGTCGATGCTCTCCCACAGGGCAAACGTCGGGCCATCGAAGAGACCCAGGAGGCGAGGGTCCCATGGTGGCTCTTCGAGAATCCAGTCATCGGGATAGTCCTGCACAAAGATGGGTAGGACCTTTACTGCTTCGCGGACCTTATGGGGAAGCATTCGCACCGCTCGGTCAGCCCACGAGAGAATTTCTTCTGTGGCGAACAGGTTCGGTGGTCGGGGCTCAGCGGTGTCGAGAGCGTAGACTCTTGCGAAGGCGCGGCGCATAGGGCCCGAGTTACCAAGTGACTCGTGGGTGATACCCAGGTCGTACCAGCTATCTGCTCGAGAAGGGTCCAGTTCACAGGCTCTATCGAGGGCAGTGATGGCGTCCTTGAGATGCTCCGTCTGGGCGAGTGTCCAGCCGAGTGCGTGATGCAGGGCGGGGTCCTCGGGATAGCTTGAAGCGCCCTCTCTAGCGACGGCCTCTGCGGGACCAAGATCGTCGTCCAGACTCAGGCAGCGCCAGCGCGCGTATGCGCTGCGGGCGCTGCTTTCGAGCTCAAGAAGGGCCTTAAGGAGTTGCTCTGCCATCTCGCGATCCGCGTGGTCAACGCAGGAATGCAGCCGCTCGAGGAGGCGGTCTTCCTTCCCTCTCACCGCATCAACGGGCTTCACTTGGCATCATTCCGGAGGTAATTAGGGGGCAATCTCGGTCTCGGTGCATCCGTGGCCATCTTTGAACAACAAACAACAAGATAGCGCACTGAGAGCTCTCCCGATTTCAGCTTGAGCTCCGACAGTGTCTTCGTGATGGGTCCGCCAATGACCAGCGCAACCGAGTCTGCCGCGCATAGAGACAGTGTCGCTTTTCCGGGTCGAGTCCTCTTTCTAACCGAGGACAGCGAACTCATCTGCTCCCAGATGAAGGGCGTGGACCTCAGTGGCTACGATCCCGACATTGAACTGGTGAACAGCATCTCCACGGACGAGATCACGCCAGGCTGGACCTGTTTCTACTACGACGAGACCCTCGGTCACTACTCGCTGGTCGGCTTGCGCGGAGAATCCATTGCTCCCGGAGATCTCAAGAGTGGTGGCTTCTCAGTCATTGTCTCGGGTGAGAGCAAGGGGTGTGGCTCCTCGCGGGAAACGGCGCCGTACTCCGAATTGTATGCGGGAGTTCGTCTCGTCATCGCTCGCAGCATTGAGAAGATCTACGGTCAGAATGCCCAGAATATCGGGCTGCTGACTTCGACGGACTTTGGGTTGATTCCCCGCATCCTCGGTGGTGAGGAGATCCCAATGGAGGAGTTTCTGGTCGGTCTAGACCCGATCTCTCGTGGCATCGTGCTCCATGGTGGTCTATTCAACTACAACCGTGCCCGCCTCGCCGGTGACGTGAGCCCCCCAGCCCTCGAGACCGAGGCCCGTCCCATGAACATCGTCGAGAAGATCATCGCGCAGCATGCGGTCGCCGATGCTGCTACGGGCCGGCTGGGAGTCGAGTCCGTGCTGCCAGGTGATGCTGTCTTCGTGCGCGCAGACATTCGCTTCAGTCATGACTACACCACGGCCATGTGTGCTTCCCTGTTTAAAGAAGCGCTCGGGAGTGATGCACGTGTGAAGGAGCCCGACAGTATCTTCGCCTTCCGTGACCACCTGACCTTTCTCGGTGACGTGATGCCAGAGAAGCACCGTGCCCTGGGGCTCCTGGACCGCGCTGACAACCTCGCCACTGTGCAGCGTGATTTTGCTCATGAGCAGGGCATTCGCCTGTACGACGAGATGCAGGGCGACGAGGGCACAAAGGGGTCCGAGGCCATCTGCCACAATGCGGTGCTCGATGATCTTGCTCTACCCGGGCAGATTGTCTGCGGCACGGACTCGCACACCTGCACGGCGGGTGCCCTGGGTTGCTTCGCCTTCGGCGTGGGCGCAACGGACATGGCAAACGCCTGGTACACCCAGGACGTGCGGGTCAAGGTGCCCCGTACTGTACGCTTCAACCTGCTCGGCAAGCCTGCGCTCGGTATCACAGCTAAAGACATCATTCTTTACTTGATGGCCCAGCCCTACATCAAGGGGAGCAAGGCTATCGGCCAGGTGCTTGAGTTCGCTGGTGACGGCCTCGCACACCTCAGCTTCGATGAGCGTGCCGTGCTCACGAACATGGCCGTTGAGGCTGGAGCGACCACCGGTATCGTCGAGCCTGATGATGTGGTGTTGGACTACCTGATGCGGCTGCGTGGAGGCCTGGATCGCGATGAGCTGCGGAAGGGCTGCTTGAAGAGCGATCCGGGTGCCAGCTATGCCGCTGAGTTTGATGTTCAGTTGGACGAAATCGTGCCTATGGTCGCAACTCCTGGAGATCCTAGAAACGGTGTGCCTTTGACTGAGCTGGGCGAGCCCATCGCCGTGGACATCGCGTACGGTGGCTCGTGTACGGGCGGCAAGCGGAGCGACATGGATCAGTACGCTTCCGTGTTCGGTCCGGCTCTCGAGCGTGGTGAACACGTGGCCGAGGGCGTCGACGCTTACATCCAATTTGGCAGTCAGAAGATCAAGGAGTATGCGCGAAGCCACGGCTACATCGAGATCTTTGAGAAGGTCGGGGTCCAATTGATCGACCCCTCCTGTGGTGCTTGCATAAACGCAGGACCCGGTACATCGAGAACCAGTGAACACGTCACCGTCTCGGCCATCAATCGCAACTTCCCGGGTCGTTCGGGTCCCGGTCAGGTGTATCTGGCCAGTCCCCTGGTTGTTGCTGCATCGGCGTTGACGGGCTACATCAGCGCTCCCACGTAGTCCTTCGCTTCCATAATTAGGGGGTCGGGCAGTCTCGAACCTGCCGCTCTGCAGTCGGTAGGCTGCTACACTGCGCCTTCGATGAGCTTCGCCTTCCTGCGCATCCTTTTACCGATTCTGCTGGCCACTCTGTTGGTCGCCTGTGGAGAGACCGCCAGCCGGGATGGTGATGGCGACGGTCACTTACCACCGGACGACTGTGACGACAGCGACGCGTCGGTGTATCCGGGGCGGGGAGAGCGCTGTGACGAGGTGGATAACGACTGCGATGGCCTCATCGACGAGGGCTATGACGAAGATGGTGATAGCTATAAGAGTTGCGGCGAGCTCGGGGATTGCGACGACTACAACGACCTCTCGTATCCAGGAGCGGCTGAGATCTGCGACGGTTCGGACAACGACTGCGACGGGGATGTTGACGAGGGTGATTTCACCGATGCGGATGAGGACGGCTACTGCAGCGAGTTTGACTGTGACGACCTCAACTCGGCGACCTGGCCGGGCGCTCCCGAGCAGTGTGATGGCATCGACAATGACTGTGACGGTGCCCTGGATCCTCCCAGCTGGGATCAGGACGGTGACTCTTGGACCAGCTGCCCTGGCGGGGGTGACTGTGACGATCATGACGCCACGATCAGTCCCGATGCGGTCGAAGAATGCGACGGTGTCGACGAAGACTGTGATGGGGTCATCGACAATGGCTTCGATCTGGATGGCGACTCCTGGACGACCTGTGCGAGCCCACCGGACTGCAATGACCAGGACCCCTTCATGTATCCGACGGGGCCTGAGCAGTGCGATGGCATCGACAATGACTGCGATGGCATCATTGATGAGGATACGAACACCGACGCTGATCAGGATGGGGTCACGGCGTGTGGTGGGGACTGCAACGATCAGCACCCCTACGCCTATCCAGGTGCCGCCGAGTTCCTCGATGGCTTTGACAATGACTGCGATGAGTTGATCGACGAGCGCCTTACCGGCGCAGTGGACGCCACGCTCCTGGAGCCCGTGACCAGCGGCAGTGATGGCTCGGGTCGCCTCGGAGATGCGATTTCAGCTGGGGGAGACTTCAACGGCGATGGTCTTACTGACTTCGCTGTTGGGGTTCCGTTGTTCCAGGGCACCGCGGGTCGAGTGCACCTCTTCCTGGGCACCCCCTACTCGGCCACAGAACCTCCTTCGGAGCTTGGCTCCTACGCCACGGTCACTGGCGAAGGAGGAGGCGATTACCTCGGCTACAGCGTGTCCCTGCTCGATGTGGGCGGGCCGACCGGCCAGGGTGGCGCCCCCTTCGATGACTTGATCATTGGGGCTCCTCAAAACGGGGTGAGTTCTCCGACAACCCCCGAGGGACGTACCTACGTGTTCTTTGGAGGTCCCTTCGTCTCATCGGGCAACTGGTCGGCCTCCTCGGCAGACGTCATCATTGAAGGCAGTCTCTCTACCGAGCACTGTGGGACGGCGGTCGCTGGACTGGGCGACATTGACGGTGACGGCATCGGTGATCTTGGCTTCACCTGCCCCTGGTTCGACTCCGGTGCCGGCACCTTGAGAGGCCGCACCGCGGTGTTCTTCGGTCGTGCTAGCTGGTCGTTGAGCTACACCGTTGAGCAGGCCGATGCGTGGTGGATGGGCGATGAAGGCGAGCAGTACTCCGGTCAGCGTCTGGTCGGCAATTTCGACTTCAACAATGATGGATTCGCGGACTTCGCTGTGGGTAGCCCACATTGGTCGGGTGACACGGGACGGGTCTCACTTCGTCTCGGGGGCAGCTCGGGTTGGACGCCGGGTCAGTTGCTCTCTGACATGGACAGGACCTATGCGGGCACGAGCGGCTCCGCCGAGACCCTGGGTGATGGACTCACCGCGGGCGACGTGAACGATGACGGCTTCGATGATCTGGTGGTTGGTGCACCGTGCACGACGGGCTGTCCGGGTACGGCAGGCCTGCTGCTTGGAGCGGCGGCTCCCGCCGATGGACTGTTTGCTGATGTGGCCGCGCTTCGTGTTGATGGTGCGCCGTCAACCAATGAGGCGATCGGTAGGGCGCTGGCCTTGATGGACTTCGACGGTGATGGCGCCGTTGACCTGCTCCTTGGCGGCCCAGGTCACGACGACATTGCGGGGGGGGATCAGGGTCGGCTGTCTGTGCTCTATGGTCCGCTGGCTGATCTCGCCGGCCCTCTCGCCGTAGGCGCAGCTATTCCCGATCAGGTGCTGGGAGAGGCCGAGGGCGATGCCTTCGGCAGGGCGATGGCTGTTCAGCCTGACTACAACGGCGACGGAGGGCCCGATCTTGTGGTTTCGGCGCCGTTCAACGATGGCACCTCGCCGAACGCGGGCCGACTGTACTTTCTTTCGGCGTTCCCGGGTCCCCCGGAGTCACAATGAGGCGTCTCTTTCTCGTCGGGCTATGGGCTTTGATTCCCGTACTGAGTGCCTGTGGCGACTTTTTCGGTGACGACGACGATGTAGAGGGCGACCTCTTCGCGTTGGCGAACGACCAGGGCAATGTGCAGGCGCTCGCGGGCGGCGATGTCTCTGCTGCTCTGCTCTGGGAGGGTGAGATTGCGCCTTCCGCCACCGCAGTGATGGCCAGCGACGGGGACTCCCTCTACGTCGGCAGCGCAACCGAGGTCGTGGCCTTCTCGCAGGCTACGGGCGCCCAGCAGTGGGCAGCACCGGCCACGCTCACAGGAGATGCCGTAGCCCTCGCCGGGCCCGGTGGTGGGGCCGTGTACGCGATGACCTTGGATGGCAGCCTGTCTGCCATCAGCGTGCTTGATGGCAGCATCTCGTGGACCCTGGACCTGCTGGTCGACCTTCCCGGCGCCAGCGACGATGCACTGCTCTACTCAGATGGAGTTCTCTTCCTGGGGGGCGATCCCATTCGAGCGTTGTCGCCGACTGATGGCTCGTTGTTGGTGAGCTACTCCACCGGGGACTCGTACGTGAGCGATCTGGCTGTCGTCGGTGGGACCTTGTTCGCTGGCCTGGCTGATCGTGTAGTGGCTCTGTCCTCGAGTTCCCTGGGGGAACTGTGGAGTCATCCAACCTCGGATGAAGTCGACAACCTGGTCGCGGGTGGCGGGAGCGTCTTCTTCAGTGTTGTCGGGGGCGGAGTTCACCTGTTGACCGACAGCGGCAACCCGGTGGCGAGCGCAGGGGGTGACGGCGTCTTCCAAGCCCTCGCGCGTTCCAGCAGCAACCTGTTACTTGCAGCTCGCAGTGACGCCACCTTGTTTGCCTGGGATGAGTTCGCGCTGGAAGAACAGTGGTCTCTCTCCGAGGCAGATACGCCGGTTCAAGGGCTGGTGGTCAGTGGCTCTTCCGTGTTCTATGGGAACGCTGGGTACGTGGATGGGATCAACGCGAGTGATGGCAGCTCGCTCTGGTATTACCAGGCGGGTGTTCCCGCCGGTCTGCTCGGCCTGTAGCTCCGCCCGAAGCGCGTCTAAAGGTCGTCCCTCGACGAATCCACCAGGAAGTGTCCAGCCAGGACATCGCGTCCAAGACGAAGCCCGCGGTCCTCACGAGCACACTCCAGCTGCAGTCGTAAGGGGATGATCTCGCCCTCTAACTCCAACTCACAGTCCAACATGCCCTCGCCGCCACGGGAGGCCGGTACGTGGAACTGTGGCCCATCGTCAGCTACCCGGAAAGAAAGTGACGCCAGTCCTTGAGAATCCACGGGCTCCCAGGCGGCGACGAGCAGGCGGCTGATCGGGGCGCCCGGATCGGCGACGCAGATCAGCTTGCCCAGATCGGGGGATAGAAGGCGTGCGCTCGTGCGCCATGCCAGCTTGCGAGTCCTCTCAGACGAGCTCTTCCACTCGCTCATGGGTGGCATCTGCAGGGAGGGTGGAATGACGACCGGGGGCAGGGGAGCGGGGAGCGCAGCGAGGGGGTCGGGCAGGTTGTCGTCTTCTGACCAGGGGTCGGGGACCTCTTCCTCATCATCTTGTGGATCGATGGCGTCCTCGTCCGTAGCGTTGAGGTCCTGGACGGTCGCCCAGGGCTCGTCAAGCGATATATCCTCGGGTTCATCGAGAGGATCAGCGAGATCGGCATCCGTCAGGTCATCGACTGCCTCCCACAGGCGCTCGAAACCAGCCGAAGATTCGTGCTCGGCGTCGGGCTGTCGCTCCTCGGCGTCTTCGTTTTCTTGTGGTGTCATGATCCGTTCTCTCGTTGGTAGCGCCCAGTGCTGGGTTCAGGGGCTAAAGCTCGGCTCGAGGCGCCCCAGAAGACGGCGTGTGAAGACAGAGACCATCTTGCGCCGATATTTCGGATCCAGTGGCACGTTGCGATAGGCGACAGAGGCCTTCTTCGCCGCCTCTCCGATCTCTTCGGCCAGGCCGGCAGAGGGAGACCTGCCCAGGAAGGGGAGCATCACCTCATCGAGGTTCTCAGGACGGCTGCTCATGGCTGTGGTGGCCAGGTGAAGACGCTCAATCCGGCACTCGGAATCCATCTTCAGCGCCAGGGCGACTCCGAGGCTGGGGAAGTCGATTGAGTCGCGGATTGCGAGCTTGCTGTAGCCAGCGGTGAGCTCCTGGGCGGTCTCGGGAATGTGCACTGCAACCAGCACCTCGCCTTCGCGTGGGTCATTGAAGCGTACGATGCCTTCATCGGCGAAGAACTCGGAGAGAGGCAGTTGGCGAGAGCCTTCGGGGCCGAGGAGCTCGATCTTGGCGCCCAGCACCAGGAGGGCGACCGCCAACTCACCGCTGTAAGTGGCATAGCAGCGTCCCGTCGACGAAGGTACGACAAGGCACTGACTGCCCTCCGCCTTGAGGCAGAAGTCCACGCTCTCACGCCACATCGGGCTCTGGTTGAAGTAGTAGCAGCGGGTGTCCAGCATCAGGTTGCCGCCGACGGTGCCGTGCTCACGCAACGGTGGTGAGCTGATGTAGCCGGCGGTCTCGGGAATCAGGGGCAGCAGCCCCCTCAGGGTCTCGTCGCGCTCCAGTTCAGCGAGGCGAGCCATGGCACCGATGCGGGTCGCTGATATCTGGTCGAGATCGTCGATGTTCGAGAGCGATACGACGTGTCCCCGCGTATTCAGTCGATTCTTGTAGTTGGGCAGCAGGTCCGTGCCACCAGCGACGAGATCGACCTGCCCACGATGGCGCTTCAGGAGCGAGACTGCCTCTTCGAGGGACTCAGGACGGTGATAGTGGAAGGCAGGTAGTTCCATGATGACTCAGTCAACTCAAGCCGAGCTGGCTGCTGCCTCCTTGCGATCCCGTCGGTCCTTGCGCTCAATGGCCGTGAGGACGACGTCGGGCGTCATGGGCAGGCGGCTCACACGTACACCGACGGCGTCATAGATGGCGTTGGCGACCGCGGGGAGGATCGGGGCGAGACCGCCCTCGCCGCACTCCTTCGCGCCAAACGGGCCCTCTGGATCGACACTCTCGACCAGAGTGACATCCATCTCGGGGGTCTGGCTCGATGTGGGCGTGCGGTAGTCGAGGAGGTTCGCGTTGAGCAGGTTCGGGCCTTCATAGGCCAGTTCTTCACAGAGGATCTGCCCCAGGCCCATGTGGATGGAGCCCTCGATCTGTCCCTCGACGGCGATGGGATTAAGGACCCGTCCGCAGTCATGCGCGGCCCACACGTTGAGGGGCTTCACGAAGCCGGTTTCTGGGTCGGTCTCGAGCTCGCAGATGTAGCTGGTGAACGAGTAGGTGGGGGAAAGTCCTGCGCCGGCTCCCTTGTACGTGCTGCCCATGGGAGGTGCGGTGTAGCAGCCGCTGGTGGCCAGGGCGCCCGTGCCGGCCAGCGCCTCCTTGAGGGCGTCCATGTAGGGTACAGAAGCCTCGGGCCAGTGGCGATTGACGACGTAACCACCTCGCATGATGAAGGACTCGACCGCATATCCTGACAGGCGTGCGGCGGCTTGCACCAGCTTGTCTCGCAACTCCTCGGCGGCGCGCTTGGCCGCCAGGCCATTCATGAAGGTGACGCGGCTGCTGTACGACCCAAGATCGATGGGGCTCATGTCGGTGTCGACCGCGTAGACCCTCATTCGCTCCATGGGCAGTCCGAGTACCTCGGCGACGACCTGCGCTGCCATGGTATCGCTCCCCTGGCCGATGTCTGAAGCGCCGGTGTGGATGGTCACACCGCCATCCATGTCCACCTTGAGGTGCACTGTGGACTGGGGAAGGCTGCTCTTGTGGATCTGCAGAGCGGAGCCTGAGATATAGAAGCCGCAGCCGATACCAATGCCTCGGCCGTAGGGCAGCTTGCCGTACTTGTCTGCCCACCCGGAGCGCTCCGCGACGGTTTCGATGCATTCTTTGATGCCGTTAGAGGTGATGCGGAAGCCGTTTATCAGCGTGGTGTAGTTGGGCAGCGCGTTGGCGAGACGAACCTGCACAGGGTCCAGGCTCGCCTGAGCACAGAGCATGTCGAGCACCACCTCGCTCGCGAGGCGGGTATTGACCGAGCCGTGTCCACGCATTGCTCCTGAGACAGGGCGGTTCGAGTAGATGCGGGTGCCGCGGTACTTGAATGAGGGGATGCGGTAGGGCCCGTGACTGAGGACGCCATTGTAGTAGGAGGTGACTACGCCAAAGGACCCGAATGCGCCTCCATCGATGATCGCTTCGACATCAAGGGCGGTGATAGTGCCGTCCTTGGTCATCGCCATGCTCACCTCGTTATTGGTGGGATGGCGACCGTGGTTGCTGAAGAAGACCTCCTCACGGTCGAAGAGCAGCTTCACCGGTCGACCGCAGTCCATGGCTAACCACGAGACGACCATCTCATGAGGGAAGGGGTCCGACTTACCACCGAAGCCACCGCCGACGGTCGGCTTGATGACCCGGATGCGGTGCATAGGCATCTCGAACACCTTGGATAGGGCGAGGTGTGTGTAGTGGGGGACCTGTTGGGTGGTCCAGAGCGTGAGGCGCTGGTCGGGGGTCCAGTGCGCGATTGCGGCGATAGGCTCCGTAAACGCGTGGGTGACCCCCTTGAATTCGAAGCTGGCGGAGGCGGTAAAATCAGCCGCAGCAAAGGCCTCCTCGGGTTCTCCAAAGCTCTGGACGACGCGCTTGTGGATGTTGTTGTTGTCGCGGCAATGTTCGTGGATCTTCTCTTCGTCCGCACGCAGATCTCGGGTGGAGTCTGCCCTGCGTAGGAAGGGTTTTAGTTCGGTGGTCTTGAAGTCGATGAGGGCCAGAGCCTGATTGGCGATAGCCTCGGTATCGGCTGCGACCGCGGCGATGCCCTCGCCCAGGTGGCGGACCTTATCTACGGCGAGAGCGGTCTCGTCCTGGCTGATGGGCAGCACGCCAAACTTGATGGGAGCATCCGTGCCTACCATCACCGAATGGACGCCAGGCAATGCCTTCGCTTTGCTGATGTCGATGGAGTCGATGCGTGCGTGGGCCCAGGGCGCGCGCAGAATTTTGCAGATCAGCATGCCTGGGAAGCTGATGTCGTCCGTGTAGATGGCCTGGCCGAGGACCTTCTCCCGACCATCGATGAGCGGCGTGCGCTGACCGATAATGTTGAACTCTTGTCCTCTCTCAGACGTGCGATCGGTCTCTGATGGGAGGTCGTTCAGATCGGCACGGAAAGCCTTGTCGCTCTGGTAGGTGCTCATCGCGCACGGATTATACGCGCGCACCATGAAAATGCGCGGCGTTGCTGCAGGGGTGCTCCTGACATGCGGCGAGCCCTCCGTTCTGCTCTAGAGCTTGGGCGGTGGGCCGTAGCTCGTGCCGTATTCTGCGAAGAACTCAGCCTTTGCCTCGCTGAAGCAGTCCTCTTCGATGGAGCGCCGAATCCGGTCCATCAGTAGCTGCAGGAAGGTGATGTTGTGGATGCAGGCCAGCGTGGTGCCGGTGACTTCTTCGGCGGCGAAGAGATGGTTGAGGTAGGACCGCGAGAAGTTCTGGCAGGTGTAGCAGGGGCAGGTGGTGTCTGGAGGTAGACGGTCCTTGCGATAGCGCTTGTTACTGACCCGGAGCTTCCCCTTGAAGGTGTAGAGGAGCGCACCGCGGGCATGACGAGTCGGGATGACGCAGTCGAACATGTCGACGCCGTGGCCGACTCCACACCACAGGTCTTCGGGCAGGCCCACCCCCATCAGGTAGCGGGGTTTCTCGTCGGGCATGTAGGGGGTTGTCCAGCCGAGTACCCGGTCCATGATCTCCAGACCCTCGCCCACCGACAGCCCGCCGATCGCATAGCCGGGAAAGTCCAGCGGCACCAGGTCTTCGCACGAGCGCCTTCGCAGGTCTTCGTAGGTCGAACCCTGAATGATCCCAAAGAGTGCCTGGTCCTCGGTGCGGGTGCGTGCATCGAGGCATCGTTGTTCCCAGCGAGTGGTGCGCGCCACGGACTTTTCTGCGTACTCGCGTGGGCAGGGGAAGGGGACACACTCATCGAAGGCCATGATGATGTCGGCACCCAGCTGCTCCTGGATCTGGATGGCGCGCTCCGGGGTCATCGAGAAGGGCTCGCCACCCTTGCGCCAGGAGAACGTGACGCCCTGCTCGGTGATTTCCTTCTTTGGCAGGCTGAAGACCTGGAAGCCGCCCGAGTCGGTGAGGATGGGCAGCGGCATGTTCATGAACGAGTGGAGGCCACCGAGGCGCTCGACAATGGCTGCTCCTGGCTGCAAGGCCAGGTGATACGTGTTCGCGAGAACGATCTGTGCGCCGGTAGCCAGCACCTGGTCAGGTGTCATGGCCCGGAGAGCGGCGCGCGTGCCTACTGGCATGAAGATCGGGGTCTCGATGACTCCGTGCGGAGTGTGAAGTCGTCCCGTTCGCCCGCTAACTCCTGGCTCGGTGCTACGTGCTCTGATGTCAAACTCGAACATGATTGCGTTATACCGTCGCTGCTCGCCTGATGCTGGCGGTGCGCAGTCCAGGCGAGCACAATGGTGTCATGTCTACTCCCCGCCACCAGCGTCCGGGCTGTTTCCTGACCACCTTGAGCCTGGTACTTTTCTTGGCACTCGGGGTCTTCGCTGTGGCTGTCTCAGCGGCTCCCCGAGAATTGACAGAGTCCATTCACCATATGGTCCCCCGGCAGGTGCAGGTGGCCGTCGCCGCGGATCACGTCTGGGTCTCCGTGAGAGTGGAACTGAGGCCCGCGGATCTGGGCCTGTTGTCGTGGAAGCGTTGGGATCTGGATAGCAGCGGTGCGCTCAACGTGAGCGAGCAGGCTCCACTCGCGGAACATCTTCGCACCCGCGAGACCGAGTTCTTGTCCTTGATGGTTGACGGACTCGCCGTGCGTGTCTCTGACGCTAGGTCGCGATTCGAGGGTCCTCCTGCCGCTCCGCTGTCCCTGGATGCGGCCGTGACGATCCGCGTGGAGACGCGTGCCAACATACTCATGGAGCCGGGTGAGCATCGCTTTGTGCTCTATGACCTGCCATCCGCTGCCGACGGTATCGTCCCTATCCGGTTCAGTCTGGCCCGCGGCCTGACTCTGGGCAGCGTGATGGGGGCGCGTTCAGAGAAGAAATCCGAGCGCCGACTAGAGGCGGTTGTGTCTAGGGCCAGTCCGGCTGTGTGGGGCATCTTCGTGCGAGAGGAAGAACCCTGAACTCTAGATGTCCAACTCGAGGAGCACCCGGAAACCGAGAAAATGTAGCTTGGTGTTGGCTCGGAGGGCGCGCCTGCTAGCTGATCTGCAACCGTCGGGCTCGGAGATAATGGAGCCACCCATCACGATATTTCTCTGATCCGGCAGCGCTGTGGAGGTCCACTCCCAGACCCCGCCCGCGGTGTCCTCGACGCCGAAAGGAGAGCAGTCCTGGGGGAAGCTGCCAACTTGTGGAGGAGGTCCTTGCGGAATGCCCAGCTCCAGCGAGGCACAGGCTCCCAACTCCATGCGGTCTCCCCAGGGGAATGCGCGGCCATCGGCACCGCGCGCCGACTTCTCCCACTCTGCGGCCGTGGGCAGGCGCAGCACCACTCCCGTGGCTTCGCGCAGCCAGTCACAGTAGGCCAGCGCATCGTCATGGCTGATTCCGGTGATGGGTCTACGTTCGTCAGCCTGGCCGCGACTGGGCTGGATCATAGGCGTGCGGATTCGGGCTTCAACGGGGTCGTGTGCGGCCAACCAGTCGAGGAAGCGGGCGTAGGCGCCCACCGTGACCGGGTTACGCGCGATCGCGAAGGGGCCGATGTAGGGTCGGTCCTGATACGAGGCTCCTGCTGCGAGTCGATCCCCACCGATCTGGGCTGGGCCACCGGGCACGAAGCAGAAGCGCTCGCCGCTGCTCTCTTCGCTTCGGATATCGAGAATCAGATGACGCTTGGCTCCTCGATCTAGCAGCACCGGGTAGAACCAACTCTGGGCGCTCAGGGTCTCAGCCGCGCCAGCCACGGGTAGCCGAGCCAGCGCATATCGTCCTGGTGCAATCTGCCAACTGTTGTGGCTGTCCGGTGCGATGAGTTCGCCAGGTTCCAGTATTCCCTCTCGCTCCTGCAGTCGATACAGCGCCATGGGGCTGTCTTCGGGCACTGTCTCCAGGAGAAGCTCGGCGCCGGATCGTAGCCATCGGCTCCAGCGGCCATCGTCGAATTGGCGAAGCATTGCTCGGAAGAAGGCCTGCTCACGCTCAGCTTGTAGCCACTCAGCTTCCGCGTATCGGTCCCCATAGAGTTCGCCGAGGACGGTCTGGATTTCTCGATTTTCAGGGTCGTCGGTGAGGGCACGATGCAGGGACCAGACTGCTTCCGAGAAGACGCCGTCCGCGGCTCTCTCGAGGCTGCCTACTCGCTCCTTCAGACGCTGGAGCCGTTGCGCTTCCTCTTCACCCGGTTGCTCACCAACAGCCTGGCGACCGGCGTCGAGTTCTACCCAGCCGTCTTCCTTGCGACGAACCAGAACCCGATAGCGCGATCTCAGGGACTCAGCCTCCCGCAGGCGTCTGGCCGCGGCATCCTGGCGTTTGCCGCCCGAGAGGAAGTCCCCCAGCGCTGTCGCCAGGTCTCCTGCATCGGCATAGCGATGACCTGGAAACTTTTCGAGGGAGCGCAGACAGATTTCCTCGACTTCTGCGGGAATCCGGAGGGCAGGAGCCCGCTCCCTGGGGGGAACGGGTCGCTCGTGGCATAGCATCTCCACAACCTCGTCGAGAGTCGAGCCAGGGAAAGGGCTCTCCCGACAGAGAACCTCGTACAGAATCACACCGAGGCAGAAGACATCGGCGGCCGGGCTGACGTGGTCCGGATGTTTGACCTGCTCGGGCGCCATGTAGGGAGGGCTCCCACGTACCCGCTCGACTCGTTCCTCTCCCTCGCGAGACCAGAGGCGTCCGCGGGCACCATCGACCGAGTGCAGGACCCGGGCAATGCCCCAGTCGACGACCAGGACTTCACCGTGCTCGCCCAGGAGGATGTTGGCGGGCTTCAGATCGCGGTGGATGACGCCGTGTGCATGCGCGTACCCGACCCCCTGACACACCTTTCCCAGGACCTGCAGAAGAGGCATCAAAGGCCAGCGCGCGAGGGTCTCCGCATTGCCCCGGCGGCGCAACGCCAGGACGTGATGGAGACTCTCTCCGGGCAGGCGGGGCATCGTGTAGTAGAGGCGCCCATCGGGAAGCTGGCCGACATCGTAGATGGGCATGATGTGGGGATGCTCGAGCTGCCCGGTGATGCGGGACTCCTGGTACAGATCGATCAGGTCTTCTTTGTTTGTCTTGTGGCTGTGCAGGGTCTTGAGAGCGACGCAGCGGCCTAGGTCCTGATCCATCACCAGTTCGACAGAGCCCTGCCCTCCCTCACCCAGGCTATCGAGCCAGGTGTAGCGAGGGGGTAGAGCCATCGGCGCATCACCTTCGGGGCTTGGGTAGCCCTTACCGGGCAGCCTCAGGCCCAGAATTTCGCCAATATCTCGCCCGATTCGCTCGACGAGGGGCTCCTCTGAGGAGAGAGACTCGACAGGTGCAGAGACCGGCTCTACCGCGAAGGTGATGGCGCTTGCCACACCCACCTCATCGAGGTCTTCGTCGAGGTCGGGCTCCAGGTCGCTGGGAGCGGGGCTGGCCTTTACGGCGCCGCTGACGACAACTCTCGGTTCTCTGGGTTCAGTCCGCCCATCCAGATCCATGGTCGCGAGGGGGCCCAGGGCGGATAGGGGAAGGGAGGCCAGGTCGTCGTTCTCGGCGGGCTCGTCCTCTCTCTGCGCAGCAGGAGGCGGGCCGAGGCTGGGAAGGTAGCGCCCGGTGCCACTGCGACGGAAAAAGTCAGCTTCGACCGTTGCGTTGTCGGTGCGCGGAGAGGGGGGCAGGTCTTCGCGGTCGGGTAGCTCTCCCGCGATGGGCTCGATTCCTCCGAAATCGTCGTCATTCGGGAGGTCTTCTCCCTCGTCCAGTCCGTCGAGTGCGATTTCCTCTTCTTCAGGTAGCTCCGGGAGAGCGAATTCCTCATCCTCGGAGACTCCGCCAAGGGCGATCTCCTCTTCGATGAACTCGTCTGTCGATCCGGGAGTGCTCATCAAGAGTTTGATTCTAAACGACTTCGAGGAGCGAGGCAGATCGTGTGGGGTGGGTACCGGTGCCAAAACGGGCTCGTGACCCACAAGAACAAGTCGTTGGGAGCCCGTTTGCCTGAGCAACCAGAACACAAAAAGGCCGCGACCCCCGCCCAGGAATCGCGGCCCGTTCATGCGCAAATGAATCGATTACCAGCTTCTCCACTCAGCAACGCTCCGAAGAGCATCAACAGCATCAACTTCAACGTCGACTCTAAGACTTGCGCGAGCCTCAAACGGAGAATACCAGGGGCCACGATCAATGCGACACTTTTTACCAGAAAAGTTGCAGTTATCCCTGTACCCCGCCATTCATATGGTTTTGCGTTTGATAGCGCGTGTTTTCTTCAGCCCGGGAGAGTACAATCACACCAGGACTGCAGCACGGGTAGTCCCCACCAGACCTTCCTAATCGGGGCCTGAACACCGTGCTGCTCTTCGCGGAGTGGTCCAATTCCAGTTGTTCCAGGCACATTGACAGGTGTTCTGCGCGAGCTTGCCTCGAATCCGAGGGGCTTTGCTCGTGATTTCACTGTGGCGAGGCGGAGCGGGGATGCCCCGACAACTCCGTTCGAGCTGCCCGAGCAGGCGGTGCGCGAGGATGGTCCGGAGCGTGATGAGAAGCTCGCGCGGTCTGAGCGGGCGCCGGTTGAGGGACCGAGTGAGGTGCGCGGCACGCGCGCACGCCGGACTGCCCAGCGCGACACCCTTCAGACGGTGGTTTACTCCCGAGCAGACCAACAGGCAGAACTGCCCAGCCACTTTCGACGCCGTTCGGAGCCGCTACCCGGCACCTACGACCGGAACGGGCGACAGGCGAGTTCCTCTGTGCGGAGTTTTGAGGGCTCCTTTGGGACTCAGCAGGAGTACGGCAGGCTCAAGGTTGCCGAGGGGGCTCTGACCCCGGTGGAGGAGTCCGTGCGGGTTAGGGAGGCCGCTCTGGAGGAAACGCAGAACCTACGAGAGCCGGCGTGGATGCGGCGTGCAGCGCGCGCCGCTGGTGAAACTCGCGCTCTGACTGCCTCGGACGAAGCGGTGATTCGTGATCTCAAGAAGCTGGAGCGGGATCTGATGGGGCGCGAGATGGAGCAAGCTCGCGTTGGCGGCGGCGTTACCGGAAGGGCTCGACATACCGTTGAGACCGGGCCTGATGGCGCGCGCTACGTTACCGATGGTGATGCCTCGCCCTCGATTATTCGAGGGGGCAGCCCTGAGCAGGAGCTCGCCCGGGCGCGCGCCGTTCGCCGTGCTGCGATGGCACCCGCTTCTCCCTCTTCGAAGGACCTCGCTGTGGCCAACGAAGCGGCGCGTCTCGCACGGGCAGCAGAGCTAGAGATCGATAAGCGGAGCAGTTCGGCGAACGAGGTCGAGAAGACCGAGGAAGCCGAGAGGGCCTCGGTCCAGACCTCTCTGGATAGTGCGGCCCTGGCTGGCGCTCGTCGCGATGAACTACGAGCTGCCGAAGAGCGCGATGCTGTGGAACGAGCGCAGGCACGAGCGAGTCTGAACGTGGCAACGGTTTCCGACAAGACGATCCCGAACGCTGAGGTCGTTACTCTGCAGCGTCAGGTAGCTGTCGACGCCTATTTGACTCAACTCTAGTGCGTCCCAGTCGCTCAGTTTTCGTGCAGCCACTGCAGCAGCGGTTTACGGCTGGCGCAGTTGTTGAGCAGGATGCCGACCGTACTGACCAATGCAGCTGATTTCAGTCTATCCAGTAGTGGTTGGAGCACCGACAGGTCACTGGCTCCGCTCGAGACGATGACGAGATCGGAACGAGTTGTCTCGGATAGCAATTCTTCGAGGGCATCCAGGTCCGCCGCCGCTCGTGTCCAGCACGGATAGGAACTCTCGACAGCGTCACATAGCGTCGACAGCACCGTCGAACCTTCCTCCGAGGCACCGGCGGAGAAGAAGAGTACGTTCGTGAAGGCCTGCGGAGGGCCCCCCATCATGAAGAGCAGTGGCCCGGAATGGGCACGCACCACTTCGCTGAAGCCAGGCTCTGCAGGGGCCTCGCCTCTCTGTGAGCAGCCGGTGACCAGCAGTGTGTCAGCAGGCAGTTGCCTCAGTTCATCGATCTGCTCGCTGCGCGCTGAGCTCACCGTGGGGAGGATGCGGACAGGTACGTGGTGGCCACGAGCAGAGGCCTCCACCATGTAGCGTAGGGCCCTGTTTGCTTCGCTGCTGCCTCGAATGCTGAGCATTGTTGCGCGCAGCGTGTGCCTGAGGGTGCGGGCTTCGTCGGGTAGGGCCCAGGCATCCACACGCCTTCCGGTATTCCCACGCAACGTGAGCGCCAGAGAGAGCAGGCGCCGGTCATCATCGCTGGTCACGAGAGCGATGATTGGCGCGCCCCTCCAGGTGGTCGCACCCTGCGCGCCTGGATACCTTGCTGTTGGTTGCATCGCGGCATCTTAGCAGCGGGTGGCGCCGTGTTGAGATGAGTGCTTCTGCGCTGGCGGCAGTCTGGTACAGTGCGACGCTACGTTTTCGGTCCTCGGGCAGAGAGACGCAGCATTCTCAAGCCCGTGCCCCTGTTTTCGGAGGTCCTCATGCCGAGTGTTCGCCCAGCCCTCACCTTCCTTCTCGCGACCTTGTGCTTGCCAGCCTGCGACTCCTCGCCAGAGGGCGCTGGGGAGTCCGGTGACGGGGATCTATCTTCTATCCTCCTTGAGGATGATGCGCTCTCAGGTCAACTCAGTTCGGCCAATGCGATCGCCGGTGATGAGGCGAAGATCAAGCAGGAGCAGGCTCGCTTCCTCGCCCTGGCTCAGAAGTTCGAAGCGAAGA
The DNA here is from genome assembly GCA_964512375.1 of uncultured Rickettsiales bacterium. GTDB lineage: Bacteria > Myxococcota_A > UBA796 > UBA9615 > UBA9615 > UBA6601. The sequence goes on from CAZEIY010000020.1 coordinate 21,802, forward strand.
CAGGCAGGAAGCTGAGTGGTGTCTCGCTCAGCGGGGAGCAGGCAGCGCTGCTCGAGACCATGCTCTCCAAAGAAGAGGACATCACGCTGAAGTCCCTGCTCGACGACATCCTGGATACTCGAAAGAGCATTTCGTCGCTCAACGACCACAACGCTGAGCTCAAGGGGCAGCTTCCGACCCCCGACAGTGTGGAGCGCGGCGACAGCCATATGGGCATGGCGGTGGACTACCTGAGCAAGACCCATGGTCTTGACGCCAAAGAGGCGGAGGCCCTCGCGCGCCGGAGCCTGCTTACAGAGAACATCGCGCCGGGCATGGAGGTCTGGCACTTCTATGCGGACGGTGTCTACGGAACGACGGTCACTCAGGGTACCGCCAGGGTCTCGCCCTATTTTCTTAATGTTCGCTCGCGGCGCAAGCTTCGTCAGGAGCGAGATGATGCTCTGGTTCTGGCAGCCAGCCTAGAGGCCGAGATCACGGTGCTCGAGGCGACTCGAGACGAACTGCGCGGCGATCTGCGTGAACTGTCTGCGGACTTCGAGGTCCTCAAGGACGAACGGAATGATCTGCAGGAGCAGCGAGACGATCTGGAGACTGCCGATGCAAGTGCCTGGTACTACGTGGACACCCGCCGCAAGCTGCGTGAGAAGGACATCATCGCGCCCATCGGAATGCGCTTGAAGGAATGGAAGAAGGAGCTGTTCACTGAGCGCTTGGATCTGCGCCGTCAGACTCGGTTTACGGTGTATGCCGAGGACTTCGGTGTGCGTCGCTTCCGCCGCATCATGCTGCTCCCGCGTAATCGCTACATTGAGGAGCAGGATTATACGGTGGAGTATCGTGACGATGGTCAGGTCGGAGTCGTCCAACTCGAGAATATCGAGAAGTTCAAGAACGACGCATTCGTCGTCGCCCTGAAGTAGCCAGGACGAAGCATGCAGCAGTTGATCGAAGCGCACTTCGGCAGCGAGGATTGGTCTCAGCGCGCGGAAGTGTGTGACGCGGTTGAAGCGGCCATCGCCGCGCTGGATAGGGGTGACCTCCGCGTTGCTTCGCCACCTGATGAGCCCGGTGGGGACTGGACCGTCAACGTGTGGGTGAAACAAGCTGTCCTGATGTACTTCAAGATTGCCGAGATGAGAGAGATGGACTCGGGCGCGCTGCGCTGGTTCGACAAGATCCCGGTCAAGACCAGCCATGCGATTGACGGCGTACGCGCCGTCCCTCCTGCGACGGTGCGCAGGGGGGCTTATGTCGAGCCAGGTGCCATCTTGATGCCATCCTAT
>CAZEIY010000021.1:0-3738 GCA_964512375.1 uncultured Rickettsiales bacterium
ATGACGAGGATGATTCCATCCATCCTGACGCCCCCGAGACCTGTGATGGCATCGACAACAACTGTGACGGGGTAATCGATCAGAGCGATGCTGAGGATGCACCGACCTGGTATCTGGATGACGACGGCGATGGGTATGGGCTCGAGGGCAGCACGGTGGAGGCGTGTAGCCAACCTCATGGGTACTCAGCGCACTCGGGAGACTGTAATGACGAAGATCCCGCCTTTCATCCGGGCGCAAGTGAGAGCGACTGCTCGGATCCGGCCGACTACAACTGCGACCAGTCATCGGGCTACGTGGACGCCGATGGCGATGGGGTCGCTGCCTGTGAAGACTGTGACGATGGGGATATCAACCTCAGCGTGGCGACTGACGAGACCTGCGACAGTCTGGATAACGACTGCGATGGTGTGATCGACAACGACGCCTCGGACGCTTCTACCTGGCATGGGGACGCCGATGACGACGGCTATGGCGGAACAACCTTCCAGGTGCAGGCCTGCGCGATGCCAGGGGGCTACGTCGCCAATTCGGACGACTGCGACGATCTGAACCCTCTCAGTTATCCGGGTGCCGTTGAGATCTGTGACGGTTCAGACAACGACTGTGACACAGAGACGGACGAGGGAGTTCTGCTGCCCTGGTATCAGGACCTGGATCAGGATGGCTTTGGTAACGAGTTGGTTGTTCAGCAGGCGTGCAGTCCGGCCGTCGGTTACGTAGGGAATGATCTCGACTGCAACGACGCTGCCGTCAACATCAACCCCTCCTCTTATGAGCTGTGCGACACCCTGGACAACGACTGCGACGGCAGCACGGACGGTGCTGACTCGCTCGACGCCAGCACCTGGTACCTGGACGATGACGGAGATGGAGCCGGCGACTCGTCCGTCATGGTCGTGGCGTGTGTAGCACCGACGGACTATGTGGCTGTCTCTGGTGACTGCAATGATTCGGATGGCGCCGTTGCCCCCGGTCTTCCCGAGCTGTGCGACAGCCTCGACAATGACTGTGATCTCGTCGTGGATGAGTCGGAGGATCTCCAGCCGACCAGCGCATCCACCTGGTACGGCGACCTCGACGGTGACACCTATGGCGGCACCTGGGCGACCCTTCTGTCTTGCACACAACCGGCGGGTTACTCCTCGAACGCCACCGATTGCGATGACCTCGAGGCGTTGACCTATCCCGGCGCTGTTGAGCAGTGCGACGGTGCCGATAACGATTGCGACAACGATGTGGACGAAGTAGCCGACCTGGTTGCTGGCAGTGGCAGCAGCTGGTTTCTTGATGCGGATGGAGATGGCTACGGTGATGCGGCTACTGCGCAGATCACCTGCACCCCACCGTCTGGCTATGTCGGCAATTCCCTGGATTGTGACGACGCCAGCGGGGTCAACTTTCCGGGCAATCCGGAGCTGTGCGACGGTCTGGACAATGACTGCCAGAACGGTGCTGACTTCGATTCAGCGGGCGAGCTCGACGACGACGGAGATGGTTCCTTTACCTGTGAGGACTGTGACGACAGCGACGGAAACAACACCCCCGGCGCCGCCGAGGTCTGTGATGGAGAAGACAACGACTGCAGCGGAACCCCTGATGATGCTCCCGGTCTAATCGACGAACTGGGGGAGAGTGCTGGTTGCCCGGCGGAGTCTTGTGTCGATCTCAACACTCGCAGGCCTGGCCTGACGAACGGTTCCTATTGGGTTGCTCCGGCAGGTGCCGATGCCGTTGAGGTGGACTGTGATCTCAGCGGCGGCGGCTGGATCGAGCTGAGCCTCAATGACAGCCAGAATATCTACATGGCTCAGTCTTCCAGTTCGAACCCCTGGCTCAAGTGCGGCGATGACTCTGCTCAGCACTACAGCTGGATCTCAGAAGGATCTGTCACGGCGGACGATGAGCCTGATGGACAGAATCACGACCATGTTTTGTCCTACCTGCAGCCGTCCACCGGCAACGTCTACACGGCGGCCGAGCTGGTGACTCTGCGCAGTCTGGTCAGCGAGCTCAGCAACGACACCAGGATGGTTGCCGTGACCGCTGATGACGACGGTTACAGTTACCAGGACGATCCCAGCACCGGCGGTCATGAGGTCTTTATCCGTAGCGAGATTGGCGGCTTCCTTGTCATCACACCGGGTACCAACGGCGAGTGCGGCGGCAGCTCCGGATGGGGCCAGGGACAGGCAGCCCACTACCTGTGGTCGACCGATGCAGGGGTCAACGCAGTCACTGGCGATACCGGCGGATTCACGGCCTCCGCGATGGGACCACTGGACGTGGATCACGTGATTCCCTACGAAGTACGCCTCTCGGTGCACACCGGAGGCGGAGTCTCGTTCGGCTGGGAGTTCGAGATCTTCAAGGTGCGCTGAGCAGCGCCGGGCTTGTTAGAAGCTGTACCGGGCCCTGGTGAAGACCTGGTGTCCGCCGCCGGCAGGGTCCCCGAACTTGGTGTAGCTCTTGCCGAACTGCAGGAGCGCCCCAACGTGTAGCTCGAAGCCGCCGCCGAAGTTGTAGCGAAGCTCGGGATAGATCACTGCTGAGAAGCCTTCATCCGTGAAGGGATGCTTCTCTTCGGTGACGCGAGCGGCAATGGAGTCATCCCAATAGGTGCTCTGGTAGCCACCCAGATCCCACAGGGTGAAGAGTCGGAACAGTCCGGCGTTGCGGGCGAAGTTCACGTCCACCCCAAAGACCAGGTAGTCGGCGATCCGCGGCCGCAGGATCTCGCGGGCGCAGCGCTCTCCGTTGCCGCTGTATGCGCAGTCGTACAGGTTGGGAGCGCCTTCGGGAGCAAAGACAGGGGCATCCGTGTCCCCCTGGCGGGCTACGTAGCCCGGTGTGATGAAGTCGCCGTTACCGAATTCATCGACCATGCCGTGTACCCACTGCACGTTGAACATCACGGGCCCAACGCTGTAGTCCAGGCCCAAGGTCCACTTCGCGAAGGGTTTGTTTGGCGATGTCGCCGGTGGAATCCCGCCTGCTTCTCCATCCAGATCGTAGTCATACTCACCGGGCGGGCCGGGATCGAGGGGGACTTCGGGCTTGAGGATGGTCAGGTATTGCTCTTCAGGAAAGAACACGCCCAACTCGAAGCGATAGCCCAGCCCGATGACAGGGATCTCACCAGCCCAGTTGAAGCCGAGCACGTTGATTCGCGGATAGCCCAGGTAGGTCGTGGTGCGAATCAGCCCGTTGATGCACTCTTCATCTTCAGCGGGTTCGTCGTAGCGCGTTATGGGGGCCGGGGGATCATTCTCACATTGCGGGGTCTCATCGAGGACGCTGTGATTGAGGTAGGGCTGCGGGAAGTCGAAGCGGCCACGGTAGAAGCTGAGCGCAAGATCCTGACCGAACACGGAGCCAGCGGCGCGGAAGGCAAACTGCATGTTGCTAGCGCTGAGCTCGGGCAAGACGGGAATGGCCGCCTCCAGCACCGTTGGGAAGCCAAGAAGTTGTTCTGACAGGGCCGACTCGGAGTGCACCCGGTGACGGAAGGCCTCGTCGCTGAACGGCAGGCGATCCACGGCAGCAGCGTTCATCGCGCCCGAAGCTGGCAGCAGGGCCGGCTTGAAGATGGGCACCAACACGGCGCTGATGGTCCAGACGTCCTTGATGGTGTAGTCCAGCCGGGCCATGAGGTTGCCCTGCTGCTCGCCAAAGAGCAGCGGGTCCTCCAGGTCGTCGGCGTTGAGGTTGTTGGTGGGATTGAACTGGTCACCTACC
>CAZEIY010000021.1:3748-9840 GCA_964512375.1 uncultured Rickettsiales bacterium
TGACAACAACACATGCGGATTCATCTCATGCATCATCACAATCTGCTGCCCGACTCTGAGATCCAGCCCAGACGTGAAGAGATCGCGCACCTGCAGATACGCGCTGTGTGCCTCTACTCGAAACGGGTGTAGAGCCGTGCGGTCGCTAAGCGCGCTCAGATCCTCGGGTTGGTCATGCTTGCCGATGAGCACGAAGTCCAGGTCGAGGACACCCTGGAAGCGTCCGAAGCGGGCTTTCGCCTTCATCTTGGCTATGACCTCAGCTCGTGAGATTCCAGCTGGAAGAGTCTGACGGTCATACCAGCTACCAGCGGTGAGTTCCTTTGGACGAAAGCGAAGGTCGGTCTGTAGGTGCCCACCCAGCTCCATGTTCAGACGAGGTCTGGAACCACCGCTGAGTCGTCGGTCATGGTTCTTGACCTGTTGTTCCAGGGTCTGGATGCGCTGCTGAAGCACAGTGAGGTCGTCTTGGCTGGCGAAGTCGTCGGGCTCTACCTCCGTTGCGCTGGAATCGTCATCGCTGGTGGAGTCGTCATCGCTGGCCGAGTCGTCATCGTCACCGGGGCTCTCCCCTTCGTCGCTGGGACTCTCGGGGGGCTCCGCGGCAGCAGTGGGTCCCGCCAGCAGCGCGCAGATCAGGGCGAGTAGTACAGCCAGTGTGTGTGGGTGAGAGTGCAGCTTGGGTGGAGTGGACGACATCATCGGGTGCCTTGCGCCTCTCAGGGTTGCAGGTTGCGCTTGCTGAACAAGGAGTCGCTGACTCCTGTGTTCACCTGCCAGTCGCGTCGTTGAAACTCTGTGGATGCTTCGCCTCGGCTGTGATCGACCATCTTCATGCTACCGGCGTTGCAGATGTTGCCCTGGCAGCTGTATTCGGTGCGGCTCTCTGTCTTGATGTGCTCGCTCTTGGCGTTGAAGTACTTGATCTCGCTCGGCTGCTTGTAGTCCTTGCGTATGGTGAACACGAGCTTGCCGTACATCGCTTTGACGCCTTCCCGGGGGCTGGCCTCGACCACCCACTGGTTATCGTCCTCGCTCATCATCTTGCCCGTGTAGATATTGGCGAAGGTAATCGTCGAGATGTCCTCGTTACTGTAGGTGGTGCCGAGGAAGCCGCCCCTGGTGGCGTGGCTGGCTACCCTGCGTACCTTGTTGTAGGCGGGCAGGTAGATGTAGAGCTCTGCTCTGGATCGAACGAGCACCTTGGTGCCTTTCATGTCTCCAGGGGCCAGGAACTCGGTCATGCGACGCTCACCTTTGATGTGAACCTTGAGCGCCATCATCTTTGCTTCCCTGCCGGGCTCTTCATTGATGAGCTCGTACTCGAAGAACTGGTCAGTAGCGCGGGTGGATGACTCGTCCATCATGGCGAGGACTTCATCGCCACCCGCGGCGAGAGCGGAGGCATTTCCGCTCAAAGCAAACAGGGCGGTCAGAAGGACGGCTTGGTAGATTCTCATAGAAACTCTCCGGGGCATCGACTCATCGCAGACACTTTGAACTCAGAGGTCAGTGTACCGGGAGCGACGCGCCAACATCGGGATCACGATGAAGGTTGCGGCCGCTGCACACACCATTGCCGTGGCTGTGAGGCTGCCAACGTTCTGCAGCGGCTTCGCCTCACCGAGCGTCAAGACGAAGAAGCCGATGGCTACCATGGCTGCATTGGTCCAGATAGCCTCCGAGGTAGTTCGTGCTGCGTTGCATGCTGCCGTAGACATGTCCCCGTCACGGTCGGTCCGCCATCCCGCCAGCAGATGGACGCCGTAGTCCACGCCGGCACCAATGATGATGCTCGAGAGCATTGAGGTCCCGATGTCGAGGTGCACACCCATCGCGCCCATCGCGCCAAAGACCAGTATCAGAGTGACTACGGTGGGAGCGCTGGCGAGCATCCCTGCTGTGAAGGACCGGAAGAACAGGCTCATCAGTATCAAGACGAGGATCAGGGCGAAGCTGAGGCTGCGGCTCTGGTTGGCGGTGACGCTACGTGATAGCCCTCGGTGAAGCACAGGGAGGCCACTCACCTGCCACTGCAGTTGGCCGCTGGCAGAGTTCTCGGTGGCCGGCAGCATTCCATCTTGTGCATCGAGATCGAGGAGTGCCGAGGACAAGCGTGCGCGGAACCGTGCGCCGGCATCCCCAGGGGGCGGCATGATGGAGGCGGCTTGGATGAGGGAATTGGCTGCTGCTCGTGCGTTGGCCTGAGTCCAGGTCTCGTCCAGGACGGCTGCCAGTGAGAACTCCAGGTCGTCGATGAGCACTGCCTGTTCGTCGCTTGGGGGAGAGCTTGTCTCTACATTCTCTGAAGTTCTCCCGGCTAAGACCGTCGCTTGGATCGTCGTGAGCACCAGTTCATCCTGGGCGGCTGGGCCGAGCGCAGTCAGCGCAGCGGCCAGCTGTGTGGGCAGGGCGGGCGCGTCCTGGGGTAGCTCTGCGACGCACTCGTCCGAGCTGATGAAGCGGGACAGTGCGGATTGGACCTTGAGGGGATCTGCGACTCCCCTGGTCGACTCGAGGTGGACCGGGAGAGTCGACCGTATTCGCTCGATCTCAGGAGTGTCAAAGTCTTCAAGTAGAGTGGAAATCCTACCAGCCACCAGCTGTCGAAGACGTGCGCCTACTTCGTCGGGATACTCACTACGGGTGCCGATTCGGTAGGTTCGGTAAGGTTCGGTTGCTATGAGCGCTTCGATTCGCTCGAGCACTTCCTCGACTTCCTCGGCGCTCTGACTGTGGACCTTGATCTGCATCAGCGCTTCGTCGTAGCGGTCGCTGATCAACTGACTGACGGCCTTGTTGCCCTGGATCAAGCCGAAGAGGAGGCCAACCTTCTGTGGGCTGTCTGGGATGCGTCGCGCGCCTTCCATAGCCTCGTTGGCCACGGACACCGCCTGGTCGATGCCGACGACGTCGCTGACCCCGTCCATGGCATGGATGAGATCGCCGATGCGGCGTAGCTCACGGAGCACCTGCGGCTGCTTGAAGTCGGCGTGCACGTCGACCTGGATGAATTGACTCCCACCAAAGTGTTCCGCGAGGAAGCGCTCACTAAGGGCAGGAGGACTGCCTGCTTCGAAAAAGGAGCTCTGGTCCATGCGGGCATCGACTCGGCCCGCGAATGCGGACGCCGTCAGCAACACGATGGCGAGGGTTGCAAGGCTGGCTGGTCGGTTACGTAGGACCCTCTGCGAGATTCGCTCCATAGCAGCGCTTAACCACAACGTGGAGGCCGCCTTGCGGCGTAGATCAGTGAGGCGAATAACTGCTGGGACGAAGGTTAGTGAGAGCACCAGCGTGGTGAATATTCCCAGCGCAGTGAACAGGCCAAAGCTTCGCATGGGTTCAATGTCCATCATCACAAACGAGAGCAGTCCTGCGACCGTCGTGAGGCCGGCGGCCATGATGACCGGGCCCAGAGAGACCAGGGCAGTGCGCAGAGCTACATCGCGCTCGCTGTGCTCGCGGTGAGCGTAGTAGTGACTGAGGATGTGGATGCTGTAGGCGCTTCCCACAGCGAAGAGGATGATCGGCATTGAGCTGAGTACGATGTTGAAGCGCGCTCCGACCAGCGCCATTGTGCCGTGCGCTACAACGATGCCCATTCCCGTGGTCACCAACGCCAGCGCCGTGCCGATGAGATCTCGGAAGGTCAGCATCAGCACGAGGATGATGGCGAGAACCGCCCAGGGTGTGAGCCTGGCCATGTCGCGGTCTGTGGTGTTGTAGATCCAGGTAGAGACGAAGGGAACGCCGCCCCAGTAGCGTGGGTACTGCCCCATCTCGTGGTCGACGACGATGCGGATTTGCTCAGCCGTTGAGCGTGGGTCTGCTCCGGGTACGAGGAACGCGTAGATCAGGATCGCATCGCCGCTTGCGGCTACCAGGTTCCCGACGGCGTTGTCATTGGCCATCACTTCCTGGCGGATAGCCTCTTCCTCATCTGGCGTGCTTGGCAGCGACGTGACCAGTGGCGCTACCTTGATGCCACCGAACTCAGGATCAGGGCTCAGGTTCTCCAGGTTGGTGATGCTCAGCGCATAGCTGAGTGACTCGAGGTCGACCAGGGCGTCAGTGACTCGCTGGAGTCGACCGAGGAAGTCCGCGCTGAAGAGGTCGTCACCAGCTTCGATACCAACCAGAGCAACATCTAAGCTGCCAAAGCGGCTGCCCAGGTCCTCGAACAGCGCCACCTCATCGTTGCCGTCGGGAAGGAAGGCGAGGAGGTCGTCATCCTGCTCGACTCCCATAGCCAGCAGGGAGAATGCTGCAGTGCCGACGAGCACCAGCACACACAGAGCCATGGAGAACTTCGCATTGAGGATCAGGCTCGCGAGCCGCTCCATAGGTTCTCCCGGTTAAGACTACTGCTCTGCTGGAACCTCGATGTCGCCTGCACAGATTCCCGAGAGACGCTGGGCCGCGTCACGACTCTTGTTTACCGCTCCGATAGACCACAGGCTGGAGTCCTGGCCGAGGATCGAGGACTCGACATAGGTCCAAACGGCGAAGATGCGTAGCGTCTTCTCGCCCATCCCGTAGTTCAGTTCGATGCTGTAGCTCTGTTCGAACGTGGTCTCGGAGCCCGATATGGAGTCCACTGGCTCAGGCAGCCAACTGAGGATCATCATCACCGGAACCTGCTCCCCCTGGACCTCATAGATGCCGTGGCGAAAGTGTAGGACGAGGCTGTAGTCCAAGGTCACGCCCAGCTCGCTACTTTCCACCTGGTTACGTGTGAGGAGTAGTCCCCCCGCCTGTTCGTCGCTAATCGTGGTCTCGCCCGTAGAGACACCGACCAGCTCTTCGGTGAACGCCGGGAAGCTCAGGTCGGTGGTGGCTGTCTCGAATGCGGTCCGTGAGGTCTCGTAGCTACGACTGTATTCGTTGAAATCGTCGAAGACGATGTGCTGGTCGGGACGTACCAGGTAGGCCTCAGCCTCTTGCCAGGCGCAGTCCATCTCAGAGATGGAGACTATTCCATTGGCATTGCTGAGGTCGCGCTCGTCCGCGAAGTCGGGCATGGATGCGATGTCATCGAGTGTGATGTCTTCGAGCTGGAAGGCCTCGCCGGCGTCCTCTGCGGTAGCACCCTGGTTGAGCAGCTCATAGCCACTCTCGTCGTACCAGTTGAGCAGGCCAGTCAGGCCCGCACCGACGGTATCGTCGTTCTTGTAGAACTCTCGAATCATGTAGCGTGACGCCTCTTCGAGCCCTTCGGGAGCGGGTGGGGGGGGCGAACAGGCCGCGCCCAGTAGTGAGGAGATCAGTAGAAGGAATAGATGGCGACGTGGGGTCATGGCTTCTCCGGGGCTCTGTGGGCCTGGACCGTAGTCGATCGACTACACTTTATCAACAGATCGACTTAGTATTTCAGCGGTTCCAGACCAACTTCGGTCCACAGCCAGAGCTCGTCGCTCAGAGGGCGAGAGCGCTCTTTGAATTTGTTGGTAGCCGCGCCCTTGAGTATTCGACGGGACTCCTCGCAGTCGCGTAGCACCATTACTGCACGAGCTCCTGGCATAGCTACGATCAGGGGGCCTTCGAGGGCATCCTCAAGGGCAGTCCGCAGGCTTGGACACAGTAACCGCCCACTGTCATAGCCATCATCGGCGGCGATGCGGAAGCCGCGCAATCGATCCGTATCACCGTCTCTCAGTTCGATCAGGTTCACGGAGTTCTCAGAGTCCAGGGTCGCCACCGCACGGGTCAACACAGCCCTGGGATCAATCCCCCAGCGGAGTGCCTGTTCATTGGGGATAAACGTAATCTGGGTGTCGGAGTCGAGCACCGGACATGCGGCCAGTCCGCCGTGCAGCGGGATGGACAGAATGTCGAGATCAGCGATGGCTTCCTGACGCCTGAGGACGACTCGAAGGCGGTCGTGGATCTCTTCCCACTTGCGGCCCTGAAAGTCCTGCTGTCCCGGGCTGTGGGCCTGTAGATCGAGAAGAGCCGCTACTTCATCCAGGTCCTGGCGCTCCAGGTAGGAGCGATAGATGTTGGCCAGACGGACCACGAGGTCGTTGCAGTGCAGGTGCCCTTCTTCGTCGAGATACCAGGGAGGGTCATCGCCGCCCCGTCGGTCGTTG
>CAZEIY010000021.1:9850-23015 GCA_964512375.1 uncultured Rickettsiales bacterium
GCGAGCGGAAATGCTTCAGGAGCGAGGAGTTCGGCGGGTGGGAGGATGATCGATGCGAGAACCTTTTCGCACTGGGCTGCGTGCTGGGCGAGAGCCGAGTCCTCGCCGTTGACCATGGCGATGAGACTGCCCTGATCGTGGCCAAGAACGAGCGTGCGCCAGGTTCGCGATGTGCCGTCCGGGTGCTTCTCACGCCATGCCCATGATCCGGCCCAGCCGTCCTCGCCCCATCGGTCCACGGCGACCGTGCGACGAGCAAACTTGACTCCCCGAGCAGTAGCCATGCCCTCAATCAGATTGATGATGCCCTGGGGCCCGAGGATGGGCTCAGCATTACCGGACACGGTTACTGAGACCTCGTGGTCCAGGGGAGTCAGGTGAATGGGATCGCCGCCCTCTCCGACAATGGAGTCCCAGTTCCTTGGGTAGTGGATGGAGAAGCGCTCGTAGGGGCCGGCCATGCAACGAAACCTTCGCCAACCGGCACCGGCTTCAGATGGTACGGGGACCGTTGGGATGTCAGCCAACACCTCGCTCTGGCCAGGATCAGAAGATCGGCCGAGCAGATCGCGAATGGTCGAAATCAGGCGTTTGCCACGCATCCACTACATGCTAGCAGCCGGCACGACAGAGCGGATCAGGGCGTCCGGCCGGTTGCTGTAGGAGCTGGCCCGATCTTCGTGGTCGTGAGGTGTGATCTGTGAAGAGCGGAGCGAGCTATTTCTTCAGTCGCGGAGAGCCCTGAGGGAGCCGTACAGAACCAGAGCCGGAGCCAGGCCACGAGCTCTTGTGCCCTCGATGCGACTGGCAAGAAGACTTGCCCGCTTGAGGACGTCCTTGCGTTCGCCCGAGAAGCGGCGCCATGCCTCGACCAGGCCTGGCTCGAGACTGCGGACCCGAGTCTTTCTTCCGCCGTTGCTGGGTTTGTCTACGGGAGCTTCGTAGCCCGCCAGGGTCTTGTCGGCAATAGTCCCCAACATCGTAGATATGACGTTGCGCAGATCGACGATGCCTCTCAGTTCCCAGCCATCCTGAGCTTCTTCAGGCCGAGCCAGCTCTCTCGCTCTCAGCAACTGAGTCTCTGTTGCGATGAGCTTGAGTAGCATCCCAGCGTTGACCACATCCAGCCACGGGTGCGTCTCGCAGAGCAGAACGGCTGCTCCAGCGTCCCCGAGCCACTCGAGGCCTGCGATTCTCTCGGCCCCTTCCTTGATATTGCGGTTCCGCATGTAGCGAAGGCGGCGCTGGTACTCCTTTTTCTCGCCGCGCTCCATGATACGGCTGAGCGCCTTCTCGTAGTCCCGGAACTGGCTCCCGAAGCGCTGCAGTACCTCGTCGGCCTGCAAGACATCGATGCCGCGGATGAGGAGCCACTCAGCGAGCATTGTAATGCTCTGCTCGACGTGACGGAGCTTTACGTAGACGACCGAGATGCGTACCCCACCGCAGTCGTGAAGCATCGTCTTGAGGTCCCAGGCGTTGAGCAGGTCCGTGGCCAGGAGCGACGCGTAGGCGATCTCGACCGGATCACGCCCCGTGATGCGCTGCAGTCTCGAGAAGTGCGTCACTCCCATGGAGTCGACCAGGGTATTGGTGATCATCGTGGCCGCGATCTCGCGCCTCAACTGGTGCTGGAGAATGGCCCCCTTGAATCGCTTCTGCACGGCGGACGGGAAGTAGTCGAGTAGCCAGCGGGTGACGTAGGGAGTGTAGAAGCGGTCGTCTTCGAGCAGGGCTTCGTAGACTCCCATCTTTACGAATGGTCCCAACTTGGTCAGCTCAGGACGTACCAGACCCTCGTTGTGTTGTTCGCGGCGCAGCAGTTCGCCGTCTTCGGGAAGAACGTGGCGTGTTCGATCCAGGCGACCGGAGTCCTCAAGATCGTTAAGGAGGATGCGGAAGTCGTCGAGCTGCTCGATGCTCCGGGTGACATCAAGAGAGACCATCCTCGAGTGACTCTCGTTGTTGTTCTGTACCCGATCGCTGACGTCTTCAGCGATGGTCAGGAGCATCGCGTCGCGGTCCTCGCGGTTCAGCTCACCGCTACGTTCGAGTGAGGAGCAGAGGATCTTGAGATTGACCTCGTGATCGCTCATGTCGACACCGGCGGAGTTGTCGAGAGAGTCAGCATTGATGCTGCCGCCCCCATCCGCGAATTCCACTCGCGCGGCGTGGGTGAAGCCGAGGTTTCCGCCCTCACCAACCACACGTGCGCGCAGCTGGTTTGCGTCGACCCGCAGGCTGTCGTTCGAGGGGTCGCTTGCGTCCTTGTGGGTCTCGTACGATGCCTTTACATAGGTACCGATGCCGCCATTCCAGAGCAGGTCCACCTCGGCGCACAGGATCGCCGAGATCAGCTCGTCCGGACTGACCTTGTTCGCTTCGATGCCGAGCATTCTCTTCACTTCGGGGGTGAGTGTGATGGACTTGCTCTGACGGGACATCACACCACCACCGTCGCTGATCAGCTTCGTGTCGTAGTCCTCCCATGAGCTACGAGGCAACTCAAAGAGGCGCTGTCGCTCTTGCCAGCTCGCTGAAGGGTCAGGCTGAGGATCGAGGAAGATGTGGCGATGGTCGAACGCTGCCAGCAGCTTCATCGTCTTGGACAGGAGCATGCCGTTGCCGAAGACATCGCCGCTCATGTCCCCGATACCTACTGCGGTGATCTCGTCTTTCTCCGGATCGGGTCCCAGTTCCTTGAAGTGTCGACGCACGCAGACCCAGGCACCCTTCGCGGTGATGCCGTATTTCTTGTGGTCGTAGCCCCTGGAGCCACCGGATGCGAAGGCGTCTCCCAGCCAGAATCCGTACTCGGCCGAGATGCCGTTGGCGGTGTCGCTGAGGTGCGCAGTTCCCTTGTCGGCGGCCACGACCAGGTAGGGGTCGTCTCCGTCATAGCGAATGACATGTTCGGGAGGCACGACCTCGCCATCAATCACGTTGTCGGTGATGTCCAGCAGTCCCCGGATGAAGACCTTGTAGTACTGGTCGGCCGCCGCTCTCGATTCCGGCCAACTGCTGTATTTGTCGCGCAGCACAAAGCCACCTTTGGCGCCGACGGGAACGATCAGCACGTTCTTGACCATTTGGGTGTCCATGAGGCCGAGGATCTCCGTTCGGAAATCGGTGGGCCGGTCGGACCAGCGAAGCCCCCCTCGGGCCACTGGGCCACCGCGCAGGTGGATTCCCTCGACCCTCTGATGCTGTACCCAGATCTCTCGGTACGGCCTTGGAGTTGGCATGTCTTCGACCAGGGAGCAGTCGATCTTGAAGGATAGGGGGTGGCCCAGATCGGCAGGACGCGAGAAGAAGTTGGTGCGAAGCGTGGACATCACGAGGTTGAGACCACGACGCATGATGCGGTCGTCGGAGGCGCGCGCGACCTCGTCCAGGTAGCTTCGCAGGGCCTTTTCGTGGCGCTGTGCCAACTGGATACGGTCTTTAGAGAGAGCTGTGCCCAGGCCAGGCTTGAAGCGTGCTCGGAACAAGCGCAGCAGCCCAGAGGCTGCATTGGGATGGCTGCACCAGACACTATGGGTGGTCTCGAAGGGTGTGCTCGATCCCAACTGACGGTCGTAGGCGATGTACGCCCGGAGCACCTCGACTTCCTGCCAACTGAGTCCTGCTCCGAGAATGAGAGCGTTGAGCGAGTCATCCCTTGCTGAGCCCAACAGGGTGCGCTCTAGAGCTTCGGACAATGCTCCGCTGAGCTTGCTCATGTCGGCACTGCGGTCGGCGGGCATGGCTCGGAAGGAGTCGATGTAGAAGGTGTCTCCGTCGCTTGTCGAGATCGTCTCCGAGGACTGGTCAATGACGGTCAACCCGTAGTTGTCGAACACGGGCGCTGAGTCTGTCAGGTAGATCTTCTGCCGTTGATAGAGCTTGATACGACTGACCCCAGCGAGGGCATCATCGACCTCAGCGCTGTGGGCGACCACGAGAGGTCGGTCCTCGCTGGTCAACTCGAGCCGCTGGATGTCGTCGCAGGCTCCGGTGGCCTGATTGTGGAGTTGGTAGCTCTCCGGAAAGGCGTCCGTGTAGCGTTCCAGAACTGCGTTTGCTTCGTTCTCGGAGTCGAGACGATTCTTCAGCACTCTGCGTAGGCGATCAGTCCAGGTGCCGGTGACCGAAACGATCGCCTGTCGCAGCTCTTCCGGACCATCGACGAGAAAGCGCCGACGTGCCGTCACGAAGTACTGGAGCACCACCTGACCAGAGGTGCCCATGACGACGCGCCAGTCCATGTAGTTGGCGCCCATCACCTCGAGGAGTCGGCGGCTTGTTGCCTTGCGAACCTCGTCGTCGTAGCGCTGGCGCGGTAGTGACACGAGCACGAAGGCGGCGCGGCGGGTGGGGTCCTCGAGGAGGTGGACGCCTGTCTCCTGCTCGTCTTCAGCGGAGATAACCAGCTGAAGGACATGGCGAATAGAGTCGACTTCGGCGCCGAACAGATATTCGACGGGCACGGAGCGGAAGGCGTCCTCGAGCTTGCGCTGAAGGTGACTGCCACTCACCGCTGACTCGGCCTTCAGAACCTGCTCAAGCTTCTCCTTGAGGATGGGAATGCGGCTGATGTCTTCGGTGATCGCCTTGTGGGTGTACAGGCCCCAGAACAGGGCCACGCTCTCTTTGCCACCATCCTCCAGGAGTCGAAGGCCGATGTAGTCGATCTTGCCCGGCCGATGGATGCCCGCTTCGCGGTCGCCCTTTTCGAGGAACAATGTGGCATTGGAGCGTAGCCAGGCTGAGGCGGACGGGGGCAGCGTTCCGACATCGTCGTTGCCGCTCTGTGTCAGGGTGCGGAGGAGGCCGAGGCCTGATGCCTCACGCATGCTGGCTACAGGCTCATCTCCGCTCGCATCCAGGTCAAACTCCGAGTAGCCGAGGAAGACAAAATTATCCTGGACCAGCCAGTGCAGGAACTTCTGGATTCGGGAGATGTGGGCGAATTCGTCGTTGTTCGAACTCTGTGTCAGCTCGCCGAGTCCACTCGCGAAGCTGAGGGCTTTTGATCGCATCGGGCTGTGGTCTGAGACGACCGCTTGCACCTCGAGCAGGGCATCGTAGATGAGCCCCTCGACTTTCTTGCGTTTCTTCTGATTGCTGATCCACGGCAGCTCGAAGTGCATCATCGATTCCAGCATGTCGCTGTCCGATGGCAGGGGCTTCACCGTTTTCAGTCGTCCGTTGCTGCTTCGCTCGACTCCGAGGATTGGGTGAATGTGCCGCTCGGGGTGAAGGTCGGCACCAGCGAGGCGGTTGCGAATGGTGTCGAAGATGAATGGCTGGTCCGGCATACAGGTCTGAAGCACGGTGCGCTTGATGCCGTAGCCGTGCTCACTGGCCTTGGGGTTAAAGACCCGGACTTTGATTTCCTTAGCTTTGCGCTTTGCTACCCAGGCTCCCAGGTCAGCCCATTGCCGACAGAGGTCCAGCAACTCCCGCTCCCGAAGGTAGTTCTCGTCACTGCGGTGGAAGAAGCCTTCCGCGATGGCTCGTTCGAGCTCATTCCCCACCTTGGAGAGGGTCTCGGGGATCGACTGGCGAACATCCACGGAACGTTCCTTGGATGGGGTGCCGCCTGGCTTGGCTGTGCTCATTCGGGGCTCACAGATCGACTAAGGGGTCGGACAATCAGGGGAAATGGATTCGGTAGACACCGTCTGGAGGGGAACCGGCGATCGAGTGACGTCACTCCACTCCAACACTGTCGTGATGCAGTGGGAGGGGGCAGTGGTGGTTTCGGCAGGATCGCCACACGGAACACATGGGTTGCTGCCTAGCTGTTCCTGCCACTGGGTGCAAGTGTCCTCTGCGCTTCCTCCACTCTCTGTGGCGATCGTTTCGACATCGAGCACGGCGAAGACCACCACTTCGGACCATCCGTCTGCGTCCTTGCTGAGCTGAGCGAGCAGGGCACCGCGCTTGACCACATCGCCCAGAATGGTGGGGAAGCGGTTGCCGTCGTCAAGCGTCGCGCTCAGGTGGCCTTGCTCACCTAGCGAGGCACCATCGAGTCTTGTGGTCAGTCTGCACAGGTCCTGCACGCCATCTTCGGCCGCTCCGATAGAGAGGCTTCGCTCTCCATTCTTGCCCACCGAAGACAGTTCCAGCAGCACCTCGGGGAACTCGATCTCTTCGAGCGCTGGATCCATTTTCTGGGATGTCCCTGGTAGACGCATGCTCTGCAGGCCTCCACTTGCCAACCATGTGCCAGTGACCAGGTCGAGCGGGTAGGTCGTCGCCTCTCCCCATGTTTGCAGAGCCGTACTGAATTGGCCGCTTCGCTCGCCATCGACAATGGTGGCCTCGAGAGTCCAGCTTCGCTCCGGCGAGAGGGAGCGCTGTGGCATGGACACAGCACAGTGGCCTCCCTCGGCCCAGGCGCTTACCAGGGGAGTAGCATTGGCAGCTTCGTCGAGAATGCTGAAGGAAATGCTATCGGCCGGGCACAGAGTGCACACCTGCTGCCAGGGTGGAGAATCGAGCGAGCTTGCAGCATCGGTAGAACTCAGGCCCAGCGCGACGTCTCCATCGCAGGAAATCGGCGGAAGTTCTTCGTTAGGGTCGGGCAGCGGGAAGGGTTCAGGCCGGCAGCCAGCAAGGCTCGCGGACAAGAGGATGAGGACGCAGTACGAACTGCAGAAGGTTGAAGGCCGAAGAGACCGCATCACAAGTCCTCACGTCAGGGCTCGATCGAGACCTGACGGCGGTTTTGAGGCGAGTGTACCAGCCTGAGAATCGACTAGGGGGTCGAGACCTGCTGCGCTGGACAGGCATCAGGCGCCCTTTTATCCTCGCGCTGATGGATCGATTTCAACATCACGTCTTCATTTGCGTGAATGAGCGCTCTTCCGAAGATCCGCGCGGATGTTGTGCGTCGGTCGGCGGTAGTGAGATTCGGGGTTGGTTTTCTGACGAGCTGAGGTCTCGCGGGTTGAAGAAGAGGATTCGCTCGAACAAAGCGGGCTGTCTCGACCTCTGTGCATGCGGACCTGTGGTAGTCGTATACCCGGAAGGGATCTGGTATTCACCGAACTCTCGATCTGATGTCCAGGCGATCGTGGAGCAGCACCTCGTGGGGGGTGAGCCCGTGGAAGCTCTTGTCATTCCGCGGACCTGAGTCGGTGCAGATGTTCTGGCCCATTCCCCCTCTTTTCGGGCACCCCATCGAAGGTCCGACATGAGTCAGAGCTCGATCCTGGTGATCGAAGATGACGCTCGCTTCGGTGAGCAGGTCGTCGAGTTGTTTGGTTTTCTCGGACATGATGTGACTCTGGCGAACACTGGGGCGAGTGGTCTTCAGGCATTTGCAGAGCAGGAGTTTGCTCTCCTCGTCTGTGATCTCAGTCTCCCTGATATGGGGGGGGTCGCTGTGGTGCGCTCGATCAGGGCTCTCCCTGGCGGCGCGGACGTCCCCGTTTTGATGATGAGCGCCGTCTACAAGAGTCCGAAGCTGTTCGCGAAGGAGCTTCGCGAGTTGGGTGTCGTTGAATTTCTGCCCAAGCCTTTCTCTCTTATCGAGCTCGGCCGAACGGTCGAGGTCCTCACTGTCGAAGCCTCCGAGGTGTCCGGCAGGGATGCGCGTATTACCGCGACCGGCTCATGGCGTGCTGAGAAGGTGCGCAACCTGCTGGGAGATGGAGAGCCTGCGTTTGGTAAGGCCGGTGAATTCGAGCAGAGCGATCTGCTGTTCATGTTGTTTGAGGGCTTTCATCAGCACATTGCAGGTCGCCTCACGCTGCGTAATGACAAGATTGTGCGCGAACTCTACTTTCTCAACGGCTATCCGGTGTGGGCATCCAGCAACGTCAAGGACGAGCAACTGGAGGCCGTTCTGGTTCGCATGGAACTCCTGACATCCGAGGAGGCAGTCACTGTGCGACGTGTCGCCTTCCAGGAAAAGCAGTCTTTTGGTGAAGCGGCGATGAACAGTGGTCTGGTCTCAGAGCGCCGCCTGCTCATGGCCGAAAAGGACCAGGTGCGTCAGTTGGTTGTCGGTTGCTTCGCCTGGAAGAAGGGCCAATACGAGTTTCAGAAGGGCGACGCGTTCGTGGAACGTGTTTCTATTCACGAGGTCAACCCTGTTTCCTGTATCCAGGAGGCGACCCTACGTCACCTCGAGCTGAACGACCTCGCTCCAGAGATTTACCCACGCGGTGAGCACAGGCTGCTGCCGGGCCCTCGCCACGCTCGGCTGATGCCATATCTGCTGATGCCCGCCGGTCTTGACGGACTGCCCGCAGCGATTCAGGACGGGAAGATGGTGGGCGAGCTGTTCGTCACCTATCGAGCGCACACCGAGGCGCTGATCAAGATGCTCTGGCTGTTGTTCCGATTGGGTATCGCCGAGTCCATGGAGAGGCTTCCCGACTCGCCGACGGTGCTGCCCGTGGGCCTGCCCGAGGACCAGGAGGAGCCCATTCCGCCTCCTCCGGTCACCGCAGATCTCCCCTTCGAAGAGATGTCGACGATGCGCGAGATCCGGTTGCTCATGAGCAGGGATGTGTGGTCTGCGGCCATTCCTAAGCTGCGAGGTCTGGCTCGCTCCTACCCGGAGTCGGTGACGGTTCTCAGCGCGCTTGCCTGGTGCGTCTACAACCTTGGTGGACCGTCGGCTGGAGATGAGGAGGCTGCTCAAGACGAGGCTATCGCTCTGCTGGAGCGTGTCCTGTCAGTCGACTCAGAGCATGCTCTCGCGCACCACTATCTGAACCGGATCACCGGTCGTCCGGTCATCGAATGAGCGCGCGACGTCCCAGCCGTTCGGTTCTCGTCCTGGCGCTCGTGATTGTAGCTTTGCTGTTGGCTGTCGCCCCGCGTTCCGTTCAGGCCAGCGCGACGGATGGTGGACGGCTCAATTCGCCTGGCGAGCGCTCTCATAACATCTATCTCGGCTGGCCCGAGGCCTCGTACCTGTGGGAAGGGCTGGTCAAGGAACGCAGTGCTTTGGGGCTGCGCGTGGGTGTTCAGATCTGGCCGCTGGCGGTGAACGTGGGCCTGAACATGCGATTCTCGCTGCTGGAGAAGGGCAAAGTAAGCCTTGCTCTGCTCGTGCGACCGGTGGTGAATGTCGCGGGTTTTGGGGGGTCCAAGGCCGTGTATCCCCAGAACTACCAGTGGGGACGATCGCGCAATTTCCGTCCCAGCTTCGGTCCGGGGCTCGACCTTGGGCTTTTAGCTAGCATTGATGTGTCGCCTAGGCTCCGTGTGCTCTTTTCCCTCGAGAATCCCATCGCATTCTGGATCTGGACAAGCCCGACTCAGTGGTGGCTTGAGTGGCCGATGATGATCTCGGGTGGAGTTGAGTACGAGATCAACTACAAGGTTTCGCTCATCGCGCTGGCTGGTGGGGGACCGGCCATAGCCTTCTCTGGGCCCAGTCAGCTTCTGGGAGTCACCGGACGGTTTCGGATCGGCGTTCAGGTTCGCTACTGAGCGGTGCCGTCGAGGAGCTGCGTCAGCAAGGCCACCATCTTCTGGTACTCGATGTTGTTGGGGTCGCACGTGAGGGCTCGTTCGGCATCGAGAAGAGCTTCGTCTCTGCGCCCGACCAGGCGCAAACCGTGGGCTCGATTGGCAAACGCGAGGCAGAGCTCGGGGTCCTGAGAGAGCGCCTGGTCCCAGGCCTCGATAGCGCTCTCCACCTCGTAGTCGTAGAAGCGACCGTTTCCTGCCCAGAGCCAGTCCATGGCGTCGTGCTCCACAGCTGCGATTGCCTGCTCCTGAGCTTCGCGGATGTTCTGCCAGTCTCCCTGGAAGTCTGCGATGTAGCCCACGGTCTCGTCGTTGTAGTCACGCCCATCCCACTCCCAGAGGCGGGGGTCGGCGGTCTTTCTTGCCGCAATTGAGGCCCTCCCGCGGTCGACCCAGCTGTCGATGTCGATGCGCTGGGCGGAGCTCAGGGCAGGCAGCTTCGCCTCCAGGATCTTACGGACCACAGCGCCGGAGAGAAGGTAGTTCCCTTCTACCGAGGGGTGACAGTGGTCATACACCAACTGGTACTCGATGAAGCCATCGGGGTGGCGGGTGCGGAACAGGGCTTCCGAGTCGATGACACCCAGCACTCCATCCTCTCCGGCGAAGGAGAGGATCGCCTCGCTGACCTCTGGTACCACCCGGTTCGGGTACTCGGTGTAGGCCCGTGCCTGGATGTACCAGCGTCTCGCCTCGTCCATCTTGTTTCGGTACTGGTTGGACTGGGCGAGCATGTACATCGCGCTGGCATCGTCGTGTTTTTCTAATACGTCCAGCGCGTTGCGCTCCATCCCCTCCCAGTTGCTGCTGTTCATCAACTCTTCGGCTTGCCCGAGAAGCCTCTGTACGCGCTCTCCCTCTTCGCCTGAATAAGGGAAGGAGATGGGATCGTGGAAGTCGCTCGGCGCGGGGTTGATGAGCAGTACCGGCGTATCGTGTTTGCGAGACTGAGCAAGGATCTTACCGACGTTGTGGCGGTAGGTGCTCGCCGCATAGCGGCGCTCCCGTTTCCCGATGCGGGCGCGCTCTTCGGCGGGTACGGCCTTGAGATGATCCAGCTGCTGGGCAGGGATGGCGCCTACCGGATCGCGTCCTTCCTCGAGGTTGTGGTCACCTTCGCTGGCCTTGGCCATGGCGGTGCGTTGTTGGGCACGTTCGAGCACCTGCTGTTCTCGGTCTGTTCCAAGCAGGCGTCGTCCTACCTGGAAGATGCGCAGGCCCTCAAGGCGCTGGTTCCACAGGAGTGCCCTGGTGTAGCGCCGGTGTTCACCAGCGCTCATGTAGGTCTTCCAGGAGCTCAGCTCGAGCAGCTCGTTATGGCCGGAGTAAATGATGAGGAGGTCCCAGCGGCCCAGGAACCAGATCTGCCGACTGGCCCAGAGCAGCTGTTGAGAAGACCAGGCAACGGTCCCGAAGTTGATGACTTGAATCTCTTTGTCAGGAATTGCGGACTGGAGCAGTTGCTCGACGCGGTGCGGGAAGGCACCGGGTTCCAGCACTCCGTAGCCGTGGGCCGCCGATCCTCCCAAGACACCGACTCGAAAGGTTCCGGGCTGGTCACCGGGCTTGAATGGATGAAAGTGGTGGGATTGTCCGGCACGAACCCAGGATCGTTCCGGCTCATCCGGGTGCTCGATGTTGACCAGCGGAGGATTGAGGATGTGATCAGGGAACCAGGTGGTGGTGCGATCCTGGGCCCCCTCCACACCAGCAGCGCGCAGTACCAATTCGGCGAGGCCCAGGACCAGCACGGTGGTGAAGACAGCAAAGATGAGCATCTTGCCGCGGCCGATCGGGGGGCGTCCTCTGGCTGGGGGCTGGTCGACTTCGCTCACGTTCGCCTCTCCTCGCGGCGCAGTATCAGCCTGCAACGCCGGCTACGGCAAGGCAGCGAATGTTCATCTCGCGCAGTTCGTTCTCGATGAGCGAGCGGGCTCCGGCAGTTCCAACCGCCACCAAAGTCAGCGCAGGTGCGTAGTGGGTCAGGTCACTCAGAGGGACGACGGGAGCCCCGTGTCGGGTGCTTCCGATCGCCTTCGGGCTCACGTCGGCGACGGCGACGGGCAGGCATCCCGCTTCAGCGAGAGCTCGAATCCATCGCTTTCCTTCGCGCGCAGCGCCGCACACGGCGATGGGACCTGCTTGGGGAAGCACATGGGCGGCAAAGTGTCGCCACTTGGAATCGAAGAAGGCCTTCTTCTCGTAGATGGCATGGGTACGGGTGGAGCGTCCTGGGTGGTCTCGCCAGCGGACGAGGGCTTCGGGGAGCTTATGAAAGCGCGCACCTTTGCCGAGCAATCGGAGCCAGAGGTCGTAGTCCTCAGGGCAGCCATTGTCGCGGTACGGCGCAGTGGGCTGGTTGAGGCGCTCAAGCACCTGGGAGCGCATCATGACGCAGGGATGGCAGACTGGATTCTCGACCAGGAACTCGCGCTCAAAATCGTCGTGGTCTTCGATGGAGTTGTGCCAGTTCTGGTAGCGCTTCATTCCCTCTGGCAGTTCACCGTCTCTCTGGTCACGAAAGCTGATCGCCCTACTATCGAGCACATCGATCTCGGGATGGTCATTGAGAAAGTGCACCTGTTTCTCGAAGCGCAGGGGCTCGCACAGGTCGTCGCCATCAAAGCGAGCCAACAGCTCGGAACCGCGCGCCTGGCCTATGGCGAGGTTTAGCGCCGCGGGAAGACCGATTCTCCCGGGCAGCAGGCACTGAATGCGCTTGTCTTGTTGCGCCCAGCGTCGAGCGATTGCAAAGCAGGCGTCCTCTTCACTGGCAGCCGCATCGACGACCAGTGTCGCACTCCAGTCGGTGAAACTCTGAGCTGCCAGGGAATCGAGGGCGGCATCGAGCCAACGTCCGACGCCACGTACGGGGATCGCGACGTGTACCCGCGGTTGTGACATCGTTCAGAACTGCGATCAGTCCAGAACGATGGACTTCACCTTCTTGGACTGTGCCTTCTGGCGCTCGATCTCAAGCTGAGCGTCGCGGCTTGCTTCGAACATCCGGCTCTGGCGAACATTGACCCATTGTCCCTTGCGGACGTCGTTTCTCAGCTCTTGGATCGTGAAGGGGTCTTGCCACAGCCAGCGCTGTACCACCACCTGCTTTTCGACCTTGACGTTCCATGCGCTGGTGCCGCTCTCGACGTTCTTGGCGATCTTGTCCAGACGTCCGGAACCATATTTCTTCTCGAAGGCCTCGCGTAGCTCGCGGCCCTCGCGGATGGTGAACTGACCTGGGAAGAACATGGTGACTTCGATGAGTTGGTCGTCCCAGAGGGTCCAGTGTCGAACGATGCCGTCACCCTCTGTGCCGGGCGGAGGAAGCTCAATGAGCTTACGAATGTGGTGATCTGGGGTCGCCTGCACTTCCATGCCGCCTCGGATCGCCATGATCGCTTCGGAACTGGCTCCCCAGACGACGCCCTTGAATCCTGCCGGGAGGACTGAGTCCCCGCCTTCGCCCGGGGCAGGGCCTTTGGTTACGGCTTGCTGCTGCGGCAGAGCTGTGCCTGGGAGCAGCAGGGCCAGCCCAATGAGGAGTAGGAGGCAGTGGAGGTGGCGTGGGATCATCCAGAGCGAAGGATAGGCCGATCCTCGTGTCGAGTCGACTGGTAGGGCCTTACTACCGCTTGTGCTCCTTCGGTAGGGGTTGCTAGACACGAGACGCTCGTACGACCAC
>CAZEIY010000022.1:0-19681 GCA_964512375.1 uncultured Rickettsiales bacterium
CAGTAGTAGGTCCTGGCCTCAGGCGTACTCAGCGAGCACTCGATCCAGTTCTGCTGCGCTCGGTCGGAGAGCTTCTTCGCTGAGGTGCGCGAGGGGAGTCTTTACCAGGTTGTTCTGGTCGCGCAGGTCTGGCCGTCCAGGCTCGTAGTAGAGCAGGCCTGTGAGGTGCTCGCGCTCCTCTTCGGCGGCTCTGAGAGCAGCCATCGCGGCCGCCCGGTCGGTGGGGTCGTAGTCCATGCCTACCCCGCGCAGACGGACGGTAGAGCCGTCGTGCATCGTGATGTCGCGCACTTCGCCGCTATCCACCTCGATCTGTTCAATGGGATTGAAGTGGGGGATGTAGTCGATGGTGTGAAGCTGCTGGTCGTGATCCTTCATGTAGGGATACGAGCGGGTCGAGCCCTCGTTGTTGAAGAACGTAACGCAGGGAGAGATCACGTCGACTAGCGTTGCGCCCTTGAATGACATCGCCGCTTGAAGCAGCGCCGAGAGCTGCTTAGCTGAGCCCGAAAAAGTACGTGCGACGAAGCCCGCACCCATCTGAATGGCGAGGGCGCAGAGGTCGATGGGCGGTAGCTCGTTGGCCAGCCCCTTCTTGGTGGTCGCTCCTTCTTCGGTAGTGGCCGAGAACTGCCCCTTGGTGAGTCCGTAGACCCCGTTGTTCTCGACGATGTAGACCAGTGGGACGTTCCGGCGCATGCCGTGGACGAACTGGCCGATGCCGATGGATGCGGTGTCTCCGTCACCAGATACGCCCAGCACCAGCAGGTCACGGTTGGCCAGGGCAGCTCCGGTGGCAATGGACGGCATGCGGCCGTGCACTGCGTTGAAGCCGTGGCTCTTGCCCAGGAAGTAGGCGGGTGTCTTGCTGGAGCAGCCAATGCCGCTCATCTTGGCGACACGCCAGGGCTCGATTGCCGAGGCGTGGGCAGCCTTGACGATCTGGTTGGTGATCGAGTTGTGGCCGCAGCCCGAACACAAGGTGCTCTCAGACCCCTTGTAGTCGATGACTGTCAGGCCGAGTCGGTTCTCGCGAGGTGCTCTTGCCATGGTCTCAGGCCTCCGCTCGGGTTCGACTTGCGGCCTCGAGTACCGCATTCGCGATGCGGTCGGCAGCCAGCGGGAATCCATCAGAAAACGCGAACGAGGTCGCTTTGTGCGCCAGCTCGTTGGGCAGGTCGTCGCGAATCAGCTCGTGAAGTTGGCCGTCGCGGTTCTGTTCCACCACTACAGTGACCTCGTTGTCGTTGATGAATCGCACGACTTCAGGGGACAGCGGCAGGCTTCGAACCCGCAGGTAACTCGCATTCAGACCCTGGGAACCCAGCACATCGAGAGTCTCCTTCATCGAAGCGTGCACGGACCCGCAGGCGATGATTCCCACTGCGGAGTCACCCTGGGCCTCCAGCACGGGCTGGGGTAGCGCAGTACGCGCCAGGTCCAGCTTCTTCTTCAGGCGCTTCATGACGCGAACGTAGGTCTCGGGATCTTCGGTGTAGTTGGCGTCCTCGTTGTGGCCACTGCCGCGAGTGAAGTAGGCGGCTGCAGGGTGGTCAGTCCCCGGCAGGGTGCGGTAGCCGATCGCGTCGCCGTCGACGTCACGATATCGGCCCCAGTCACTGATCCGTTCCAGCTCCTCTTTGCTGAGCACCTTGCCACGGTCCATGGGGATGTCGGGGTAGGCGGGTCGGTCGATGACCCACGGATTCATGCCCAGGTCGATGTCTGAGAGGACAAACACCGGTGACTGGAAGCGCTCGGCGACATCGAACGAGCGCCAACCGAATTCGAAGCACTCTTTCACAGATCCGGGAATGAGCACGGTGTGGCAGGTGTCGCCATGACCCAGCTGTGCAACCATCAGCAGGTCGCCTTGCTGGGTGCGGGTTGGCAGGCCCGTCGAGGGGCCCACCCTCTGTACGTTCCAGAACACGCCCGGCACTTCAGCGTAGTAGCCGAGGCCAAGAAACTCACTCATCAGCGCGATCCCGGGGCCGCTGGTTGTTGTCAGTGCACGGGCCCCCGCCCAGCCGGCCCCGAAGACCATGCCGGCCGCTGCCAGCTCATCTTCTGCTTGAACGATGGCGTAGGTTGCTTCGCCCGTTTCTTTGTCGTGGCGAAGATCGGCAAGATACTCAGCCATCGACTCAGCGATCGAGGTGGAGGGAGTGATGGGGTACCAGGCGAGGACGCTGGCTCCGCCAAAGACAGCCCCCAGGGCACCAGCCTGGTTGCCCTCGATAATGATCTGGCCTTCCTTGCGGGGCCGAGATTCCAGCGTGTAGGGGTCGCTCTTGCCGATGGCGCGTAGAGCTTCCCGACCCGCCTCGATGGCGTCGATGTTGGCGTTGATGGCCTTATCCTTGCCACGGAATTGGTGGCGGATCGCTGCTTCGATGGCGTCCTGTGGAATGGAGAGCACCTCTGCCACCGCGCCGACATAGACGATGTTAGCGAGCATCTTGGCGAGCTTGGGATTCACTTCCTTTGCGAGCGATGTGCACGGCACCTCGTACACGGTGATGTCTTCACGGGTCACCGGCATCTTCAGGCTGCTGTTAGCGATTGCTACGCCACCTGGGCATAGAGAGGCGAGGTCCTTGTCCCAGGTGTCCGGGTTCATGAGTACAACCAGGTCGGTCTGCGGTCCCGGGGCGTTGTAGCCCTGCTCGGTGATCCGCAAGAGGAACCAGCTGGGAAGCCCGGCGATGTTGGATGGGAACAGGTTCTTTCCCGACACGGGCAGGCCCATGTTGAAGAAGCTGCGGTGCAGGATGAGGTTCGCGGTCTGAGATCCGGAGCCATTGACGGTGGCCACCGAGATGCAGACGTCGTTGACCTTCATGTCCATGGAAGGCTCGATTCGTAGGGGGTCTTGGGGAGGCGGAAAGGGCGACTTGTACTCGGAGAGACAATGGCCCCTGGTTAGCAGACGGACGCGATGATAGCGGGGAGGATTTCAGGGGTAAACAGCCTCCTGCACGAAGAGTGGACTCGACCAGGCGAGCGTGCCGTCAGAGAAGACTACCTTGAGGTAGTAGTGGCGAGCAGTAGCCGGGTTGTCATCTTCAATATGCAGCCAGACAGCTTGTCCCTGTTCGGTCAGTTCTTGCCATACTTTGCCGTTACGGATGATCTGTAGTTCCCTGATCGGTCGGTTTCCCAGTACGCGCAGCCGTATGCTGCGAGGGCCGCGGGTGGGTGGCAGCAGGGAACCCATGGGCAGTCCCTCGGCTTCGAATTGGATGAGGCTGCGCTGACCGGTTGTTGCGAAGACGCGCCTGTCCTTCATGGCTTCGAGCACGCCCTTGCGACTGAGCTCAGTCACCCACAGACCGGTCAAACCGCCACTGTGAGCTCCCCAGTTGCTGCGGCCGGGCTGTCCATCCTGGCTATCTCCTGCTGCGATGAAGCCCAGCGGTGCGTGGTGCTCTAGGGCCTGGCGTACCGAGCCCGTGGATTCGTCGGGGTCGTGGGGTGGGGCACGCTCACAGCCAAAGCACTCAGAACTCCCATGTGCGGAGTAGATCTCGATAAGCTCGTAGCCCGGCAGCCCCTCGGCCAATGGAAAAGCGCTCCCCATCCCGGGCGACAGAGTGGAGTGGCTCGCTACCAGCAGGTCCTTCTCGCCATAGCGTTTGAGGAGAGTCCGAGCCGCCGGTGCTGGCTCAGCAGCGGGCAGTCCGAGCAGGTATTCCTCCCAGATACTCAGCGCGTGTCCGCTGCCAGGGTGCAGCCCAGCGAGCCGTTCTGGTTCGAAGTAGTGGCTCGCTGGTTTGCCACCGATGAGCGAGCGCTGAGGGGGCTCCCGTACGCCGGGCTTGAGGGCTGATAGGCGCTCGGGTTCGAAGAAGTACGCGACCTCGTGGCCGACGATGGTGGTCTCAATAGCCGGGATGGTGACAAACCGTCCCTTGTGGTTGTGTCTTTCTGCCGCATTCAGGGAGAGTCGAAGCTCATGGGCCTCTGATTGCCAGTCGTGGTCGCTGAGCGCAGCGACGTCCAGGTGCGCGACATCGCGGGCATAGCGGTAGTAGGCGGCAGCGCTGCCCCGGCCGTCGGAGATGTCACTGTGGCCGTGCAGGTCCGCCCAGATCAGTTGGTACGGCAACTCTTCGACCAGGATCGGCTCGGAGCGGGCTTGGAAGAGGGTGGAGCCCACGCTGGCGTGCAGCTCGACTTCGTGGATTCCCGGCTCGGAGAAGCCGGGTAGGTCTGCGGTGCCACAGGAGGCCAGCGCGCCTCGCTGCACGGTGACCGGCTGCTGCTCCGCGGTGGTGATCACCGTGGGCAGGATGCCGGTGGGGTTACCGAGGGGGTCGAGGAGGCAGAGCTTTACCTGCACCGGTGCTCCGGGAGCGAGGGCTGAGGGCGCAGTGATCTGTAGGCGGGTGGGTGGTCCGGGCTCGATCTGAAGCGGGTTGTTGGCGTGCAGTTGCTGCCAGGCCTGTCCGGGGCCCGGCTGCAGAAGGGTCAGGGGTTCAAAGCTCTGGCTCGCGCCAGCCGGGGCCGCCCGCTCGGGCAGAGAGAGGACTGCGCTGGCTCCCGGACCGAGTCCATGGCTGAGGTCGAACTTGAGGTACCAACCGGCAAAGTGGTCGTTGAGAACGGAGACGTCGACGGCTCCATGTGCCTCACTGGGAGGGAGCTCGTCTGCGTCGGGTAGTCGGCTCGCTCTGAGCCATCGTGGGCCGGGGCACCTTGTGGCGTAGTAATGATGGGGGAATCCGACCAGCACCGAGCTGCCTTCGGGTAGACCGGTACTTCCTGCACGTAGGTGGATCTGCAGAGCCATCGGAGAGCAAGGGGCTACCTTCGCCGGTAGGAGTTCGACCTCGACCTTCACTTCAGCCCCAGGCCCCACTTTGCTCGTCTCGTCCTGACCGTTCTCTGTCTTGGCGGTCTCTTTCTCGATGGTCTCTGTCTCTTTCGCCCCTATCTCTGGGCCAGTCCGCGGCATGCAGCCGCAGGCCAGGGCAAGGGCGAGCCAGATCGGTCGTCGCCTCACGCGCCAATCCCGAAGAACTGCCGGGCTGTCTCGCCGAGCACAGCAGCGAGGCGTTCTTCCTCATGTTGTTCAGCGAGTATTCGCACTTCGCGGTCCCAGGCGTAGGGAAGGTTGGGGAAGTCGGTGCCGTACATGATCCGTTCCGGCCGCACTTCGATGGGCCGGTGGGGATCGTCGATCGGAAAGTACTCGGCTACAGCCATAGTCGTGTCCAGCCACAGATTGTCGTATTTCTGAATGAGTTCGGTATAGGCGACAATCTCGTCGACGCCCAGGTGGGGTACGCACAGGCGCAAGCGAGGGAAGCTCCTCAGCACCTCCTCGACGCGCCAGGAGCCACACAGCACGTGAGGATGCTGTGGGTACTGTGGGCTGGCTGGCTCGCGGCCCGCGTGCATGACCAGCGGCAGGTTGTGCTGGATGCAGGCCTCGTACACTTCTTCCATGTCGGCATCATCGGGAGAGAAGCTCTGCACGTGGCAGTGCAGCTTGACGCCCTGCAGGCCCTGCGCGAAGGCTTCAAACAGGGTTGTGGTGGCGTCCTGCTCGCCTGGCAGTACGGTGGCCAGACCGGTGACTCTTGGGTGCCGCTGGCACAACTCTGCCATGTAGCTGTTCATGAGGCCGGCGATGCCCGGCTTGTGGGCGTAGTGCAGCGCGACGATGTGCTCGACCCCGCGCGAGAGTAGAAACTCGATGACCTGTTCGCTTGGTAGCTTGTAGCGGATCGGCCAGCCATAGGCCTCGAACCAGCGCCAGATGGCCTCGAAGAAGCCATCTGGGAAGAGGTGGACGTGCGCGTCGATGACTGGCGGGAGCTGTGAGCCCAGGCGCTCCCCTTCCTCATCGTCGAGCGCCGGCAGAGGCAGCTCGCGGGCATCGAGATTGCTGAGTTCGCCCAGACCTGCGGGTGCCGGGGAGTCGGGTGAGGGGCAGCAGGGTCCGGGAAGGTAGCTGGGCACAGGGGATCGATCTTGATGAAGCAGTCGTTGACCTGTCAATGCGCGCACGCTCTACTGCGCTCCATGCTGCGCTTCACTCTCGTCGCTATCCTCTTTAGTGCCTTCGCATGGCCTGCTTCTGTCTGGGCTGAGAAACCGCAGATTCCTGAACTCAGTGCCAATCAGCAGCAGGATCTGGAGGCCGGGAAGCTGATCTTTATCACTCACAATCCCGATACCGGCCCGTCCATTGTTACCGGCCTGGCTGAGATCCGGGTGAGCGCTAAGAAACTCTGGGGCCTTCTGCTGGATACGGCTGAGATCAAGAAGGCGAGCAAGTCGGTTAAGGAACTCCACACCTACATGGACGAGGTGGATGCCTCCGGTGTCCGCACGATCGGTCTCAACTACCTGATCAAGTCGGGCCCGATATCCCTGCGCTACTACGTCAAGCGCCGCTATGTCGCCAGGGATGGGTACATGACCTGGATGCTGGATGCTAAGCACGAGAGCGATCTGGCGCAGACGACAGGTAGCTATTCCACGCACGTTAGCGAGCGACCGGGGCGGGTGTTGTTTCTGTATCGAGCCTCTGTGGATGTCGGCAAGAATGTGCCCGCATGGATCGAGGAGCGACTCGCAGCAAAGTCGCTCAAGAGCTATCTACAGCACGTCAAACAGCTGGCAGAAACTGGCGGCCCCTCAGACTGATTCGAGGTCCGGGATACTTCTGGGCGGCTAGATGGGAACTCTCCGTGCAGGCTGGAAGGACTCAAGGAAGGGTTCCCAGCCAATCCTCCTGCGCCTCGTAGGCATCGGCAATCGCGCCGCGGGTCAGCTGCCGTACGGTGCTCTCATCGAGGGGAACAGGTAGCTGAGTCTGGGTCCACGATGCGGTGTAGCGCGTTACGGGGAGGAGTGGGTCGGCGCTCTGGCTGAGCCAGATGCCTAGATTGTAGGCCTGCTCGAAGGCAGCTGTTCCGGTCTCGTTACCTGCAGTCTCGGGTAGCCAGGAGCGCATCATGATCGCCCAGCGCGGTGGGGCCTCGTTGCTCGCTTCTTCGTCCAGTCGCACGCTCGATGGTGAGGGCAAGCTCAGGTCTACCCAGCGGTAGTCGACGCGCTCACTCATCGTGATGGTGAACAGAGGATTCACTCGGGTCATTGTGTCCTCGGCGCGTAGGGCGGGACATGTCCTGCCCGGCCAGCACAGCTCGGTGCCATCGGTGAAGGTGCGCTCGTGGTGGTCAGGGGTGCTGGGGTCGCCGCTACTCTGGTCGATCTGTGCCGCGCCAGCAGCGTGACGATCGATCACGTGAGCCGAGCGAGCGACCAGGGTGACGGCCTGACAGAGGGCTGGGTCTGCATCGGGTCGCTCCAGCCCGCTCAGGTCGTCGGCAGTGAGTGGGTCAAGGGCGGGGGAGCGGTCGATGAGCTCATCGCTGGTGAAATCAACAGAGGAGTCGATCGACGTCTCCATGGCACGCAGAACAAGAGCGAGTTCAGCGTTGTTGGCGGTGTCAAAATGAGCGTAGAGCCACGTTGCGGGATGGTCGAAGCTCGGGTCCTCGCCAAACAGAAGGACGCCCGAAGAGTCGTCGTCATCACCGGCGCTCGTGTCGCAGCCGTAAGCGGTGAGCAGGCTGGCGAGCAACAGCCCTTGGAGTGGGCGCAGGAGCCTTGAGAAGGTGTCAGCGGGTCGTGTCATCAGGCCCTCGTTCGGTGAGCGCGGAGGATACATGCAACGACGCTCATAGACTGGCCCGGAATCGATCAGCCCGAAAGAGGGCCGGGCAGGGGTCCTTGCCCGAGGCGATACCCTGCGCGAGCAGTTCGCCCAGAGCCGGCACCAACTTGAAGCCATGTCCGCTCAGTCCGGCGCCATACCAGAGACCGGGATATGTACTCGACGCTCCGACGACGAAGTGCTCGTCGGGGCTCATTGTGTACATGCACACCGCGTGCTCGCGCGGATTCGCCTCAGCTACATCCTCCAGGTGACGCTCAAGGAAGCGGTCAACGCTCTGGTGGTCATCGAAGTGGAGTTGTCGATCAATATGGAGTGGGTCGGAGATCTCGAGGCCTTCTGAGTGTCGAGCCACCTTGAGCCCTCTGGCGTCGCGAACTGGAAAGCCATAGAAGACTCCCTCGGGTAGCTCGAACAGCCACACAGGGCAACCTTGTTCCTCACCGTAGATGCGGCCCGCTTCGTACCAGAGCAACACCTTGCGCTGCACCCTGAGGTGGTCGGCGATTTCGGGAGGAAGGAGCTGTGGTGCCCAGGCACCCGGGCACAGCAGCAACTGTTCTGCCTGGTAGCTGCCTGTCTCGGTCTCAACTACGAAGCTGCCCTGTTGTGCGCTCCAGCCGGTTACTCCTGCACCTGTCTTCAGCGCCGCACCCTGCATCCTCGCTTGTGCTGCCCATGCTCGCACAGAGGTCTCGCACAACAGGTAGCCAGCATCTCGCTCGAACACCGCCGTGAGTGCGCTGCCGTGCAGGTCAGAGAAGCCCGGAAAGCGTCTGGTTGTTTCATTAGCGCTGAGTTCTTCCACCCGCAACTGATGCTGAGCTGCCGCGCGCAGCACGCCGGGGACGACCACACCATCTTCAGGCCCAAGCTCAAGGACGCCGACGGGGTGGTAGAGACGCTGGTTGGTGCTGGCTTCGATGTCGGCCCAACGCTCATAGGCTCGTCGCAGCAGCGGCACGTAATCGGGGTGTTCGAAGTAGGCCTGGCGGATGACCCGGGTCTCGCCGTGGGAGCTGCCTCGGTCGTGACCCGGATCGAAGCGGTCCAGCCCCAGGACGCGCAAGCCCCGAGCCGCCAGATCGTGTGTCGCGACGCAGCCGAGGGCTCCGAGTCCGACCACGATGACGTCATAGCTGGGCATCGACACTCCGCTGTGGTTGAGAGGGACCAGCCGGAACTAAAGCACATCTATGCTCCGCTCTGGTGATGATCCACTGCTTGGTGCTGGTTTCGTGCGCCTCGACCAGCTACCTTCCTCGACGCCGCACGCGATCAGCGCAACCAAGCAACACAGGAGCAGCACAGATGTCTCTAGATACGGTCCTACAGCAAGAACTCGATACCCTCACCAAGGACAACCCTGTGGTGCTGTTTATGAAGGGGAATCGACGCTTCCCGCAGTGTGGTTTCTCGGCTCGCGTGGCGGGCATCCTCGACGACGTGTTGGACGAGTACATTACCGTTGATGTGCTCTCTCGACCGGATGTTCGCACGGGTATCAAGGAGTACAGCGACTGGCCGACTCTGCCCCAGCTCTACATCAAGGGTGAGTTTGTCGGCGGCTGCGATATTGTCACCGAGATGGCTGGCAACGGTGAGTTGTACACGGCGCTTGGAATCGAGCTTCCTGAGATGGAGGCCCCTACCGTAACGATTACTGCTGCTGCAGCCGAGGGCTTTCGCCAGGCTTCTCCCGATCTTGGGGACCAGACCATTCGCCTCAAGATTGGCAAGAACTTCCAGTACCAGATGGACATCGGGCCGCAGAGGCATGGTGACTTTCTCATCGAGAGCAGTGGTGTAACTATCGCCGTGGAGCGGTTCAGCGCGCAGCGCGCCGATGGCCTCGAGATCGATTACCTCACTGAGGGACCGCGAACTGGCTTCAAGATGAACAACCCTAACGAGCCCGCGCAGGTCGAGCAGATCACCCCAGCGCAGCTCAAGAGCTGGCTCGATGCTGGTAAAGACGTCCGGCTCTTCGATGTGCGCACCACCGAGGAGCGGGCCACCGCGAAGATCGAGGATGCAACACACCTCGATGGTGCCGGTCAGACCCAGCTCGATGCTCTTGCCAAGGATGCCGTTATCGTCTTCCATTGCCATCATGGCGGCCGCAGCCAGACCGCTGCAGATCAGGCGATCGCAGCGGGCTATACGCGGGTCTACAACCTTCGAGGTGGAATCGATATGTGGTCTCAGCAGGTCGATCCAGCCGTACCTCGTTACTAGGCTTTCATGAGCAGCGGAACATCCTCAGGGGACACCTCGCCGGGTGGCCCGGTGCAGCGCAGCCTCACAGAGAAGCTCAAGCGGGCCTTTGAGCCCAGCGAGCTCCAGGTGATCAACGAGAGCTATATGCACTCGGTGCCCGAGGGTTCAGAGAGCCACTTCAAGGTGGTAGTGGTGTCTTCAGCGTTCTCGGGTCTGAATCGTGTCGCTCGTCAGCGGGCGGTGAACAAGGCGGTTGCGGAAGAGCTGGCTGGCGCCGTGCATGCGTTCAGCATGGACACCTTGACTCCAGATGAGTGGCAGGCTCACCGAGGCACTACAGTTGCATCACCCCAGTGTCTGGGAGGATCGAAGACGGAGGTCTGAGATCTGAATCAGCGGTAGCTGATAGCGAACAGCGGCAACTGCTCGAGCATCGCGCCAGGAACCTTGAAGTGGTCGAGGCTAAGTTGGGCACCGGGTGCGTCCAGGCCCAGCCGCCGGCTGGCTATGGTGAAGCGCTGCGCGAGGGTCTCTGCGTAGGGCCCACTGCCCTTCATGCGAGTGCCGAACTCGCTGCGGTAGAGCTCGCCGTCTCGAGTATCTCGAAGCAGGGACAGAACCTTATCTGCTCGGCCGGGGTAGTGATGGCGTAACCAGTTTGTAAACAGCTCGGCGACTTCACCTGGTAGGCGCAAGAGAATGTAGCCGGCTTGGCTGGCGCCATGTGCGCGCGCTGCAGTGAGGATGCTCTCTAGCTCTCTGTCGTTCAGCGCCGGGATCATGGGCGATGCCAGCACACCCACGGGGATACCTGCTTCGCTCAGTCTGCGTACGGTCTGCAGGCGGCGAGCCGGGGCGGCGGCTCGCGGCTCCATACGGGCAGCCAGCTGCGGGTCGAGGGTTGTGATGCTCAGGTAGACCCAGACCAGATCTCGCTCGGCGAGCTCGGCGAGCAGGTCGATGTCCCGGGTGATGCCTGAGGACTTCGTAATGATGCTCACGGGGTGCCCGAAGTCTCGCAGCACAGTGAGGATCTCGCGGCTGATTCCGAGGCGTCGCTCGACGGGCTGGTAGGGGTCCGTGTTGGCGCCGAGGGCAATTGCCCTGGGTTTGTAGTTGGCCGTGCTGAGCTCCTTCCTGAGCAGTCGTGCGGCATCGGGTTTGCTGAAGATGCGCGTCTCGAAGTCGAGGCCCGGTGACAGACCCAGGTAGGCGTGGGTGGGCCTGGCGAAGCAGTACACGCAGCCGTGTTCGCAGCCCTTGTAGGGGTTGATGGACTGCGAGAAGGGGACGTCTGGGCTGGTGTTGGTGGAAAGGATCGTGCGGCTGAGCTCAGCTTGCACCACGGTAGCCAGGTCGGGGTCATCCGCCTCGAGCGTGTCCCAGCCATCGTCGGCCTCGACGCACTGTCGCGTCTCGAAGCGAGATGTGGGGTTGTCGAGAGCGCCGCGTCCGCGCTGTCTTGTCCTG
This sequence comes from uncultured Rickettsiales bacterium, assembly GCA_964512375.1. Lineage (GTDB taxonomy): Bacteria > Myxococcota_A > UBA796 > UBA9615 > UBA9615 > UBA6601. The sequence goes on from CAZEIY010000022.1 coordinate 11,387, forward strand.
CCGGGTCGTTCCATTGCTACACCTGAACGTTTGTTCAGAGTATGCGGGAGGACTCAACCGTTGGCAAGGTCCTTCTTGCGAGTCAGCAGCAGCCAGCCTATTCCCGCGGCACAGAACATGATCAGTGAGATTCCCTGGGCGTTGGTGAGAGCCTGACCGAGGGTCCCTTCCATGAAGAAGCCGCGCTGGTCATCGTTACGGACCAACTCGTTCAGGCTGCGCAGGATCGGATAGATGGTGAAGTAGCTCAGGAAGACCTGCCCGGTGAAGCGTCGGCGTCCGCGCAGCCAGATAAGAAAGCCCGCCAGCAGGAGGCAGTACGTCGCTTCGTACAGTTGGGTGGGATGTAGTGCCACGCCGAGCGGCGCTACCGAGGCGGGATCTGTGAAGGTGATGGCCCAGGACAGATCCGTGGGCGCACCGTAGCAGCAGCCGGCGAAGAGGCAGCCGATGCGGCCAATCGCCTGGCCAATTGCCAGACACGGCACCATCAGGTCGAGCAGCAAGAGGGGCTGCACCTTCTTGATCCAGCAGTAGATCATGAGCAGCGAGACCACACCGATGAGGCCGCCGTAGAACACCTGACCGCCGCTGCGCAGGTTGAAGATGGCCGGCAGGTTGTTCTCGAACTCGTGCCAGTTGGCGCGCACGTATTCGAGTCGTGCTCCGATTATGGTGCCGCCGTAGCACATCAAGATCAGGTCGAGCACGAAGTCCTTGGGCATGCCGTCCTCTTTGCCCCAGCGGTGCGCCAGGAACATGGGCAGGCCCAGGGCCAGGGTCGTCATGAGACCGTAGACGTGGATCTCGAAACCGCCAGGCAGTGTGAACAGAACCGGATGCATGGTGCAGCGGTTTAGCACGTTCCGTCAGGCAGTGGTCCCCTACGGTTCGCGGGTCGTTGCTGGTAGCCTGCGATGAGCTTTGGAGAGCCCATGAGCGCGCGTATTTCTGTTGTCCTGGCCGCGCTGGTCCTGTTGGGCTCGGCTCTGGGTATCGTGCTGTTGGGCTGCCCGGGCGCCTCGAACGAGGAGCCGCCGACCTATGTTGAGGAGCGCGCGCCCTGCGCGGTGAACGAGCCCCTGCGTCGAGTGCTCTACGGTGACCTGCACGTGCATACCTCCTTCTCTTTCGATGCGGTGAGCTACGGGAACAGGCTGAGTCCAGCTGATGCATATCGTTTCGCGAAGGGGGAGACGGTCTATCTGCCGCCGCTCGACGGAGCCGGCTTGCCCACCCGTCCCGCTCGCCTCGATCGTCCGCTGGACTTTGTTGCGGTTACGGATCACGGCGAGTTCCTGGGTGAGGTGGCCATCTGTATGACTCCCGGCATGGAGGGCTACGAGAGCAGCACCTGCCAGGACTTCCGATCAGATTCGAGCAATGGCGCCTTCGACTTCGGTTTTCTGCTCTCTTCCGCCGATCCTCAGCGATTTGTTGACGTGTGCGGCGAGGATGGGCAGCGCTGCAGGGATGCCGCACTACCCCGCTGGCAGGACATGCAGGCGGCAGCTGAGGAACACTACGACCGGAGCTCAGCGTGCGGCTTCACGGCTTTCCCGGCCTATGAGTACAGCAACACCGAAGAGGTCAGTAACCTGCACCGTAACGTGGTGTTCGGCCACGAGGTGGTGCCCACCCTGCCCAGAACACACATGGAGAGCCCCACCCCACTGGCACTCTGGCAGGGCCTGGACCAGGACTGCGAGGAGGCGGGGCCCGGCTGCGATGTCATCGTCCTTCCGCACAACAGCAATCTGAGCAATGGGACGCTGTTTGTGCCGGACTATCCTGGCGCGTTCAGCGCCGAGGACCAGCGCAGCATTGCGGAACTTCGTCTGCGCATGGAGCCCGTCGTGGAGGTGTTCCAACACAAGGGTGACAGCGAGTGCAGTACCCGCTTCAGCCCAGAGGACCCCTACTGCGACTTCGAGAAGTTGCGACCCGAGGGTGACCCTGGTTGCGGTGAAGAGACCGGCAACGGCGGCATGAGACTCTGGGGCTGCAGCCACCGACTGGACTTTGTGCGCGGAGTGCTTGGTGAGGGCCTGGTCGAGAAGCAGCGTCTGGGGTTCAACCCCTATGAGCTGGGCTTCATCGGCAGTACCGACACTCACAACGGCACGCCGGGGCTGGTGGACAGCTATGACTTTCCCGGTCATGTGGGTCTCGTCGATGACACGGATGCCAAGCGTCTCGCCGAAGGAACCGTCACGCACGACGCCATCATCAACAATCCTGGTGGGCTGGCGGCTGTGTGGGCCGAGGAGAACAGCCGTGAGGCGATCTTCGCTGCCCTCCGCCGGCGCGAGGTCTACGCCACCAGCGGGCCCCGCATCTCGTTGCGCTTCTTTGGTGGTGCTGACCTGCCTGAGGATCTGTGTGCTCAGGACGCTCCCGTTGCCACTGTTGATTCCCTGGCCTCGCCGATGGGCTCGACGATCCAAGGGGACACTGCGCCGAGATTCTTTGTGCAGGCGCATCAGGATCCTGGAGTCGACGGCAAGCCCGGTTTACCGCTCCAGCAGGTCCAGATCGTCAAGGTGTGGCGTGATGCTGCTGGGGTGCACCAGGAGCAGATCACGACAGTAGCGGGCTCTGCCAGCTCCGGGGCGGTCGTGGACACAAGCAGTTGCCAGCCTTCGGGGGGCGGTGCCGAGTCCTTGTGCGCCGTGTGGCAGGACCCGGACCACGACCCGAGTCTGTCGGCCCTGTACTACGCTCGGGTACTGGAGAATCCGAGCTGTCGATGGAGTACTCGTCAGTGTTTGAACTTTGCGGCGGCCGAGCGCCCGCCGCGCTGCGACGACGGTTCTGTACCTGCGACCGTGCAGCAGCGGGCCTGGAGTTCGCCGATCTGGGTGACATCGCAGTGATTCCCAGCTTGCAGGAGCTGCGCTCGATGCCACCTCGTAGCTGGCTACCGCTGCTCGCAATGGTTGCGGTGGTCGCTCTGTTTCTTGGCCAGGCTCACTTCCTGGTGCAGGGTGAGCTGGCCCGCATGGTGGAAGAGTCCTGGGCAGGCGGGCCGGTCAACGTGACTCTGATGGACCCTCTAGCTGAGGAGTTGACCATTGGCGCTGCACGGAGCTTCCGGGAGCACGGCTTCGCCCCAACATCGGGTCTGCCCTGCTACGAGGACTTCGTCACAGAGACCCCGATCGCATCGACGCTCGAGACAGGCTGCGCCTACACTCACTTCCTACCCGGGCCCGAGTACGCCCTGCTGGTTCTGCTAGCGGTGTTCGGCGATAGCAACGAAGCGCTCATGCGCATGCGCATTGTTCCTCTACTGCTGGTGCTCGCCGCAGCGCTTGCCCTGGTGTTGGTGGCCCGGAGGCGGGTCTTCGACGACTGGCCTCTCGCCGCGCCCCTGCTGCTCGCCGGACTGCTCGCTGCTCCCGGCGTACACTTCTGGAGTCTCAGCATCTACGGTCACGGCTACTCCAATGCCTGCATCCTCGCGGCCCTGGCCTTGGGTCTTATGGCGGGTCCTGCCGCTGCACCGAGGAAGGGCTTGCTTCTTGCTGGCGCGTTTGTTGTGGGGTGCCTGTCGAATCTGTTTCTGGTCGAAGGTGCCTTTGTGGTCTGCGCCGCGCCGCTAGTAGGCAGCTTGATGACTCGGGGGTCGGGTTCACGCAGGCTCGGTGCCCAGCTATCGGTGCTGGTGGGTCTCGGGCTGCTCTTTGCCATGGTGGTGCACGTCGCCCAGGTGGCCCATCACCTGGGTAGCTTGTCGCTTGCCCTTGATGACCAACTTGGTACTGCTCTGTTGCGCGCTGAGAGTCGCGAGGGGCCCGGTCGCCTGGGTATTCTCGGGGCCTCATCACGCGTTGCTGGGACGATGTTCGGCCCTACCGCGCTGGTGATGCTGGCATCAGGGCTGCTCGCCAGCTGGCTGGTCAGGAGCGGGGACGGACGTCGGGGTCGCTTCGCCGCGGCCCTGCTCCTCTCTACGGGGGCAGCCTACTTGTTCCCGGTGCTTCTCAAGCACCACTGTGTGTTGCATCTGTACCGGGTGCCGCGCGTCTTCCTTCTGCTCTTCGCGGTGTGGCTCCTGTGTTGGTTGGCTCTGGTTCATGAGCGGCTCGTCTCTGCTTCAGGTGATGACGGGGGGCCTGGCACCCAGACAAACCCTGACCCCCTGCCGATCTGAACAATGAATAGAAAGACGCTCTCGGTTCTGGCGGTACTCGTTGCTCTTCAGCTGCTCTCTTCCTGTGGGCGTACTCGTAACCCGAGCACGGACACCAGCCAGGAGAGCACTCCGGCTCAGGAAGCCGCGAGCACCCCTGCTGTCTTTGAAGAGCCCGTTGCCGCCGAGGAGTCTCCAGTTCCCTCGGTTATCCAGCTGGTTCCCGTTGTTGCAGGAGTCGAGCATCTCCTTCATCCCTTTGAGCTATTTGCACCCAACGAAGCGGTCGGGGAACCCAGAATAGGTAGCCAACAGCTCTCTGAGGAGCTCGATCCTTGTGACCGCAACGCGCCAGGACAACCGATCCGACAGCAGCCGCTGCTCTACGGTCCCAATCACCCACCGGATATGATTCGCAGCGAGTTCTTCGAGGGCGTTGGAGGGCCGGGGATACATCCGAGCTGCTTTAGCTATGGCGATGGCGATGGCCACGGCTACGCGTTCTCCTATTTTTCTCAGCTGACAGATCGCAGTCCCGAGCGGCTCGTCACCTGGAACGAAGTCCCAGGGCTGATGAAATTTGAGGCCGTGTCCAGCTTCGAGGGTGAATCCCTCCGCCTTGAGGTGCGCGCCGAATCCGCTGTGAAGACAGGCCAAACGTACTGGCTGGACCACTGCGTCGGGCAGGACTCGGTCATCTTCAACGAGCGCTCAAGGTATTACTACTTCAATCCAGAGCCTCTAGAGATCGATTTTCAGGACGGGAAATTGGAGCAGCAGCGGACGGAAGATAGCGCCTCGAAGCGGGCTCACCAGAGAGGCCCTGTGCAGGTGGACATGGTGCTGAATACGCAGGTGGACAGCTGGTGGCAGGATTTGCCGGTTCAGGGCAGGGTCGAGCCCTACCTGCTGGTTCACCAGCCCAAGGGAAGACTCAATGTCCTGCTCTATTGGCAGGACGCGGCCATGTTGAAAGTGAACTGGAAGCGCTGCATCCATGTCAATCCAGCGGTTGTTGCTAATGGCGAGTCGCAGACTCTGCGCGGTGAGCTGTATGTCTTTCGTGCCGAGGTCGCCGATGCCCTGGTCTTTGCGCGTGCGCTCATCGCTCGCTGAGACGAGGACAAGTGACGACTTGCGAAGGGCGACTCCGCCAGCGAGGAACGGAGCACCGCGTGGAGTTAAGATGGCCGGGGAGGAGTTGACGAGATGATCGACCAACGGGAGCGACCGCCGTTTCGGTACATCGTGTATGCAGTCGTAGTAGCTGTCTCTGTCTTGTGGTTGCTCAATCTCGGCGTCGAGGAGCTTGAGACCAGCGATGTCCTCGACACGACCCGGCCCGATGATGTCGTACATTTCGTTGACGAGTCGTTGTTTGAGGTGCTGACCGGCACGGGGGCTCTTCTGGACTGGTACGAGGTACACAGCGTTCCTGAGGAGGCAGTGCTCCCCGTTGTCATGCACTTCCCTCGGAACGGGCCTGATCCTGCGCCGAATCATCGCTACCTGGTCACCAGCACCTACGCCGAAAAATTCATGATCCCCATGGTCATGGATGCGGACAAGGGCGACACCTGGCGCATGCTTGTGCTCGGTGCCTCCTTCGCGATGGGCACTCCCTATACACATCAGCAAGATGGCTTCGAACGGAAGGGGGGGATGGCTTCCTTCCTTCGAGAAGGCCTGGCTTTTCGCTACCCACAGTCCCGAACCGAGGTGTTCAACCTCGCGGCAGGTGGACAGACATCGCATCGCGTCGCTCGAGTGGCAGCAGAGGTAGAAGACATGAACCCAGACGTGCTGCTTGTTGCTACCTGCAATAACGAGGGACCTCCACCACCGGGTGAGTTGGACGAGCGTCTCCACAAGCTGGCCGGCTACCGCCTCCTCTCTCGTCTCCTGACTCCCGAAGTGAAGGCCAGCGATCGCTTCATGCACCCTCGCCAACTTATGGATGCCGACAGCATCGAGCGAGCCTTTCGGGCCAATCTCGACGACCTTGCCGAGAGCACCGGCACGCTCAATATTCCGGTGTTGCTGGCGACCTTGCCGGTGAACTATCGCTACACCAACGAGCATCCACCCTATGCACCCTGCATCGCGCCGGGAGTCGAGTTGATTAGAGCAGGACGCTACGAAGAGTCGCTTCCGGTTCTTGCGCAGTGCGAGGAGGTCACCGAAGCTGCGCGCTGGATGGGTTCCGCCCTCTTCCATCTTGGACGCTACGAGGACGCTGAACGCGCGCTGAAGATGGCGGTGGACCTGGATCCGATGACGCAGTGCCGCCCCTCTCTGAACCAGGCGATCCGTGATGTCGTGGCGGCACATGATCACATCCACCTGGTCGACCTTGAGTCAGCCGCCGTCGCCCAGAGTCCGGGTGGTCTGCCAGGTGAAGAACTCTTCGTCGACTTCTGTCATATGAACTGGAAGGGGTACGGAGAGATGGCCCAGGTGGTTCTTGCCGCGCTGCAGGGCAAGTCCTTCGAGCCGAGGGGCCAACAGCATCTGGCCCCCCTGCCGAGCGTGGAGGAAGTGGGCGAGGGATTCGGCCTCCCATCGCTGGAGCAGACAGAGCGCAGGTGAGAGAGCTTCTGGTCCGCTTCGGGGGGGGGCTAGTCCTTGTTGCTTCGAGCGAACTGAAGCCAGGACCACAGGAAGACTCCGAACACGACCAGCTTTACGGTGACTCCCACCAGGTGGACGTTCGTGCTCGGTGCGCTGCCGTCCAGGTGGCCGAGGACTGGACCGATAATCTGTGACGGAACCACGCTAAGGACCAACAGCGCAGCCATGAGGTGCAGGAAGCGAGCGAGGGCAGGGCTTGGCTCCCGCTCTTCGCGAGCCTCTTCGTTCGAGGAGGTCTCAGGGATGGGGAAGTCGCCATTTGCGGGGATGCGGAGCTTGGGAACCGTGTCATCAAGCGCATCGATGAAGCGCTGAGTCTTGCTGTCAGAGTCTTCAGTCATCAGGGGATCGTTTCGTGAGTCTTGATTGAGGTTACTTTTGTGTGCGGGGTACTTGAGTCTCGCGGACCCAGAGTCTCCCGTTCAGTGGGGTATGACAAGTCGAGACTGGATCAGGTTAAGGCTGCGTCTTTGCAGGATGGTTGCTTCCCGCCGGTATTGGTTCTCCTGGAGAGTCTCCCTTGTCTGCAGGAGTCTCTCTCGGACGCAACTCCAACGAAGCGCTGTTGATGCAGTAGCGCTTGCCGGTGGGCTTTGGACCATCATTGAAGACATGTCCCAGGTGACTCTTGCAGCGTGAGCAGAGGAGCTCGGTGCGTGGCATGAACAGCTTGTAGTCGGTGTCGGTGTCGACGCGTCCGTCCAGCTTGTCCCAGAAGCTCGGCCAGCCCGTGCCAGACTTGAACTTGGTGTCGGAGTCGAACAGCGGTTGACCGCAGGCCCCGCAGTGATAGGTGCCGTCCTCCTTGCTCGACCAGTAGCGACCGGTGAAAGCACGCTCTGTGCCGGCCTCGCGCAGCACCTCATACTGGAGCGGCTCAAGCATCTCCCTGTACTCCTCGTCGGTGGGTTCTATCCATGCTGCTGTGCCTGTGTGGTCGTGGCGCGAATGGACATCATCAGAGCCCAGGCTCAGATTCGATGGTGTCATCTCTACGCGCTCGTTCGGGCGGTGTTCGGTGCCGGGCTCAGGGGATGACTGAGCGACCGCTCCGTCGCAGGCGAACAAGTAGACGAGGCCGAGTGAGAGGGCGGTCAGGAGGAGGCTGTAGTTGGCATTCACGGTGGGCTCCCTTCGGAAGATGATGATTCTTCCTTGCCGTACTGCTTCGGCCTGCTTTGGTTACATCCGTTCTTCAGGGAGATTTCGTGCGACGACCTCCAGGAGTTGAATGCGCGAGAACGGCTTGGTCAGGTAGTCGTCCATACCCGAAGCAAAACATCGCTCTCGTTCTTCTCCGAGGGCATAGGCTGTCAGTGCGACCACCGGGGTGTTGCTCCGTTCTCCGTCGAGGCGGCGTAGCTCTTCTGTGGTCTCGTAACCATCCATTACCGGCATCTTGCAGTCCATCAAGATCAGGTCGACCGATTCGTTGGTCAGTACATCAAGGGCTTCCGAGCCATTCCTGGCCAGAATGGTTCGACAGCCTGCATCCTGAAGAGAGCTGGAGGTCAACTCGCGGATGTCGT
>CAZEIY010000022.1:19691-20184 GCA_964512375.1 uncultured Rickettsiales bacterium
GGGGGAGCTGGGACCGTCGGGCGGGACTGTCGGAGCGGAATCCGCCGATGCGGTGGCCTCATCCAGCTCGAGGATAGGAAGGGACAATTCAAACCAGAAGGTAGCCCCAACCGAGTCGTCGGTCTCAAGTCCAATCATCCCCCCCATGTGGCGGATGAGGTTGTTCGCGATAGCGAGGCCCAGACCCACACCAGGGAGGACGCTCTCTTCTGCCGCCTGACCACGGTTGAAGCGGCTGAAGATTGTGCGCGCTTCTTCGGTAGGGACTCCCGGCCCGGTGTCGGACACATCGACTCGTAGGCGGATTCGTGGGATCTCCTCAGTGAACTCTTCGCATGTGACGCGAATATCCACGCCTCCCGTCTCGGTGAACTTAATGGCATTACTGACGAGGTTGTCGAGCACTTGTTGGAAGCGGCCTGGATCGACGAGGATCAGTGGTGGAAGCTTCTCTTCTCCGGCCAGCGTGATCTGCAGTGACTTTGCTCGTGCA